>JBAIYN010000243.1:0-5371 GCA_037915775.1 Burkholderiales bacterium
GTGCGGCCCGTCGACGCGAACGCGCGCGCCAGCGATGTCGGCGACGAGCCGCTGCTGATGGCGCAGTCGCTGCAGGTTCACGGCGTCCCGGTCGTGGTCGGCCGCGACCGCGTAGCGGCGTGCCGGATCCTGCTGAGCGTGCATCCGCGCTGCGACTTGATCGTGTCCGACGACGGCCTGCAGCATCGTCGCCTCGCGCGTGACTTCGAAATCGCGGTGATCGACGAGCGGGGCCTGGGCAACGGATGGCTGCTGCCCGCCGGCCCGCTACGCGAGCCCCCGGCGCGGCTGCAGCACGTGTCGGCCGTCGTCTGCCATGGCGCCGTCCCTGCGGTGCGGGTGCACTCGCCGCGCTTCGAAATGCAAAGCCGCCTCGTCGATGTGCGCTCGCTTGCCGATCCGACGCGCGCGATCACCCTGGAAGGGCTGGCGCAAGAGCAGCGCCGCGGCTCGTTGCGCATCCTGGCTGCAGCGGGGATCGGCGTGCCAGGTCGCTTCTTCGCGATGCTGCGCGCCGCAGGACTCGACATCGAGGAGCTGCCGCTGCCGGACCACTACGACTTCGCGCCGAATCCCTTTCTTGGACGCCAGTTCGACCTCGCGCTGATCACGGCAAAGGACGCCGTAAAATGCCGCGCAGTCTCCGCGATCGCCACCGACGGGCGCATGTGCATGGTGGGCCTGCAGGCGTCGGTGGACGCGGCATTGATCGATCTGATTGAATCTCGGCTCGCCCAACGCGCCGCAAACCAACGCGAACCAGCTCATGGATCCAAGGCTGCTTGACATCCTCGTGTGCCCGGTCACAAAGGGGCCGCTCGAATACGACCGCGAGCGGCAGGAGCTGATCTCGCGCGGCGCTGGACTCGCGTACCCGATCCGCGACGGCATCCCGGTCATGCTGGAGAGCGAGGCGCGCCGCCTCGACGGGGCGGCGAACGAGTCGCCGGCCTCCTGAGACCCACTGCGCGCGGCGCTGCCGATGCCCGGCTTCGTGGTGATCATCCCCGCGCGGCTGGCATCGACACGACTGCCGCGCAAGCCTATCGCCGATGTTGCCGGATTGCCGCTGGTGGTCCGGGTCGCACGACAAGCCGCGCTCAGCCGCGCCGAGCGTGTAGTCGTCGCCGCCGACAGCGACGAAGTCGCGCAGGCCTGCAGGACAAATGGCGTCGCAGTCGTGCTGACATCGCCGGGCCACGCGACGGGGACGGACCGACTCGCGGAGGCAGCACAATTTCTGGCGCTGTCCGACGACGCGATCGTGGTGAATGTCCAGGGTGACGAACCACTGATTCCGCCCGGCGTGATCGACGATGTCGCGCGCCTGCTGCTGGAACGGCCGGAATGCGCGATCGCCACCGCGGCACATCCGTTGACCGATGTCGGAGAGTTCTTCAGCCCGAATGTGGTCAAGGTCGTCACCGACGCCACCGGGCGTGCGCTGCTGTTCTCGCGCGCTCCGATCCCCTGGTCCCGCGATGCATTCGCACGTGCACGCGACCGGCTTCCGGCCGACCTTCCGGCGTTGCGCCACATCGGTCTGTACGCGTACCGCGCGAGGTTCCTGCGCTCGTTTCCGGGACTACCCATGGCGCCGATCGAAGCGCATGAGAGCCTCGAACAACTGCGGGCGCTCTGGCACGGGCACGGCATCGCGGTGCTGACGCTGCCCTCGCCCCTGCCCCCCGGCGTCGACACCCCGGAGGACCTCGAACAGGTGCGTGCACTCTTCGCGGCCGGCGCATAGACTCGCGCACCGTCGAACGAGGCTCGCGATCGCCAGATGAGCATGGAACAAGGTCGGATGACATGAAGAAACGCAACGCCTTTTACGCACAATCGGGCGGGGTGACCTCGGTGATCAACGCGTCGGCCGCCGGTGTGATCGAAACCGCGCGCAAGCACGCCAGGGCGATCGGCAAGGTGCTCGCCGGACGCAACGGCATCATCGGCGCACTGACCGAGGACCTGATCGACACCAGCCGCGAATCTCCGGCGGCAATCAAGGCGCTCAAGCACACGCCGGCCGGCGCATTCGGCTCGTGCCGCTACAAGCTGAAGGGCCTGGATGAGAGCCGCGCGCAGTACGAGCGCCTGATCGAGGTGTTCCGGGCGCACGACATCGGCTACTTCTTCTACAACGGCGGCGGCGACTCCGCGGACACCTGCCTGAAGGTGTCACAGCTGTCGGAGAAGATGGGCTACCCGCTGCAGGCAATCCACGTGCCGAAGACAGTCGACAACGATCTGCCGATCACCGACGTCTGCCCCGGGTTCGGCTCGGTCGCGAAGTACATCGCCGTGTCGACGCGCGAAGCGAGCTTCGACGTGGCGTCGATGGCGAAGACTTCGACCAAGGTCTTCGTGCTCGAGGTGATGGGTCGGCACGCGGGCTGGATCGCGGCCGCGGGCGGACTGGCAGCCGACAAGTCACACCCGATCCCGATCCTGATCCTGTTTCCGGAGATTGCCTTCGATCGCGAGAGGTTCCTCGCGGCGGTGAAGGAAAAGGTGGAGCGCTTCGGCTATTGCTCGGTGGTGGTCTCGGAAGGGGTGAAGGGCGCCGATGGCAAATTCCTTTCCGACCAGGGGCTGCGCGATGCGTTCGGTCACGCACAGCTCGGCGGTGTCGCGCCGGTCGTTGCGAGCATGGTCAAGGACGGCCTGAACTACAAGTTCCACTGGGCTGTCGCCGACTATCTGCAGCGCGCCGCGCGCCACATCGCGTCCCGGACCGACGTCGAGCAGGCTTATGCCGTCGGCAAGGCGGCGGTGGAGTATGCGTTGAAGGGGCACAACGCGGTGATGCCGGCCATCGTGCGCACGTCGAATCGCCCCTATCGCTGGAAGATCGGCATGGCGCCGCTCGCCGAGGTGGCGAATCGGGAGAAGATGATGCCGCGCGAGTTCATCACCGCGGACGGCTTCGGCATCACCGACGCCTGCCGCAGGTATCTGCAACCCCTGATCGGCGGCGAGTCGTATCCGCCGTACAAGGATGGCCTGCCCGACTATGCAGTGCTGAAGAACATGGCGGTCAAGAAGCGGCTCGCCGGCGAATTCAAGGTTTGACCCTACGCACATGATTGTTGCGCGCGGCGTCCCCGCCGCGCGCGCCGGAGCGGGTAGAATCCGACCGCTTCAGCCAGCACGTCGGCCGTTCAACAACATCAACAAGCGGGCGCGCGAACGGCCCTGGTCGTTCGCGGTGGCGGAATCGTTAAGCAATTGAAGCAGGACGGGGGATGCGAGTCATATTGCTCGGGCCGCCGGGCGCCGGCAAAGGCACCCAGGCCGCGTTCATCACGGAACGCTACGGCATTCCGCAGATATCGACGGGCGACATGCTGCGTGCGGCGGTCAAGGCCGGCACGCCGCTGGGACTCGCGGCCAAGAAAGTCATGGATGCCGGATCGCTGGTATCCGACGACATCATCATCAGACTCGTCGAGCAGCGGCTGAAGGAACCGGACTGTGCGGCCGGGTACCTGTTCGACGGCGTGCCGCGCACGCTTCGGCAGGCCGAGGCCATGCGCGCGGCCGGCATCCGGGTCGAGGTGGTGCTCGAACTCGACGTGCCCGACCGCGACATCATCGAACGAATGAGCGGACGCCGCGTGCATCTTGCCAGCGGCCGCACCTACCACGTCAAGTTCAATCCGCCGAAGGTGGAAGGCCGTGACGACGTGACGGGCGAGCCGCTGATCCAGCGCGCCGACGACCGCGAAGACGTGGTGCGCAATCGCCTGAAGATCTACCACGCCGAGACGAGCGTGCTGATCGATTACTACGTGAAGTGGCAGATGACGGGGGACGCAGCCGCGCCGAGGCACCGCAAGGTGTCGGGGATCGGCCGCGTCGACGAAATCCGGCAGCGCGTGCTGGAGGCGCTCGCCAACTAGGTCTTTTGTCTCGGTTCCAACAAGGAGAAAGCAATGTCTGGATTGGCTCTCGCCCTGCTCTGCGGCCTCGCGGCCGTGGTGTTTGGCGCACTGTCGATTTCGTGGATCCTCAAACAGCCGGCCGGCAATCCGCGCATGCAGGAAATCGCCGCTGCCGTGCAGACCGGCGCGCAGGCGTACCTGAACCGGCAGTACCGCACGATCGCGATGGTGGGCGTGGTGCTGGCGATCATCATCGGTGTCGTCCCGCAGCTCGGCTTGTGGACGGCGCTCGGCTTCGTGATGGGCGCGGTGCTGTCGGGTGCCGCCGGCTACATCGGCATGAACGTCTCGGTGCGCTCGAACGTGCGGACCGCGCAGGCAGCCACGCTGGGACTTAACTCGGCGCTGAATATCGCGTTCCGCGGCGGGGCGATCACCGGCTTGCTGGTGGTCGGGCTCGGCCTGATCGGCGTGGCCGGCTTCTACTGGCTGCTGAGATCCACCCACGCGGCTGCAGACACGCGCGAACTGCTGCACCCGATGATCGGCTTCGCGTTCGGCGCGTCACTGATCTCGATCTTTGCGCGTCTCGGCGGCGGCATCTTCACCAAGGGCGCGGACGTCGGCGCCGACCTAGTCGGCAAGGTCGAGGCCGGCATCCCCGAGGACGACCCGCGCAACCCGGCGGTGATCGCGGACAACGTCGGCGACAACGTCGGCGACTGCGCCGGCATGGCAGCCGACCTGTTCGAGACCTTCGCGGTGACCGTGATCGCCACCATGCTGATCGGCGGCTTCATCTTCAAGGCCGGCGGCGAGGCCGGCATCATCTACCCGCTCGCGATCTCGGGCGTCTCGATCATCGCGTCGATCATCGGCTGTTTCTTCGTGCAGGCGCGCGAGGGCGGCAAGATCATGAACGCGCTGTACCGCGGGCTGATCGTCGCCGGCGTGATCTCGCTCGTGCTGTTCTGGTTCGTCACCGACTGGATCCTCGGGCCGGTCGCGGCATCGGGCAACGTCACGGTGGTCAACCTGTACCTGGCCGCGGTCGTCGGCCTGCTGCTGACGGCGGCGCTGGTCTACATCACCGAGTACTACACCGGCACGCAGTTCTCGCCGGTCCAGCACGTCGCGCAGGCGTCGACCACGGGACACGCGACCAACATCATCGCCGGACTCGCGGTGTCGATGAAGGCCACGGCCTGGCCGGTGATCGCCATCTGCGCGGCGATTCTCGCCGCGTACTGGTTCGCCGGTCTGTATGGCATCGCGGTGGCGGCCACCTCGATGCTGTCGATGACCGGCATCATCGTCGCGCTCGACGCGTACGGCCCGATCACCGACAACGCCGGCGGCATTGCCGAGATGGCGGAGTTGCCCAAGGAGGTGCGCAACATCACCGATCCGCTCGACGCGGTCGGCAACACCACCAAAGCGGTGACGAAGGGCTATGCGATCGGATCGGCCGGCCTGGCCGCGCT
>JBAIYN010000691.1:0-3881 GCA_037915775.1 Burkholderiales bacterium
CGGCAGCGATCGAGATCGGGGCGCCCGTGCGCGTCGGTCGGATGGCCATACGGACAGCGATAGCAGCCGAAGGGCGCGACGTGCTCGGTGCCGGGCAGCAGCGGCCCGATCGGCCCGGAGCGGAACAGCGACTCGCCGCCGACGCTCGATGCGCCGAGGCCTGCGCCGTGGAACGCATCCCAGAAAGACAGCGTCTTGAAGCGGCCGGTCGCAGCGCGCGCCAGCTTGATCGCGACCTCAACCGCGTCGGAGCCGCCGGTCGTGAACAGCACCTTCGACAGACTGCCGGGCGCGATCTGTGCCAGCTTCTCTGCCAGTTCGACCGCGGGCTCGCAGGCATAGCGGCGCGGTGCGAACGAAAGCCGGTCGAGCTGGTCGCGGATCGCGGCCAGCACGCGCGGATGCGCATAGCCGACGTGGTGCACGTTGTTGCCGTGGAAGTCCATGTAGCGGCGGCCGGCGAGATCCTCGATCCAGATCCCTTCCGCCTTGCGAATGGCGTTCAGGCAGGGCGTGGAAACGGACTGATGCAGGAACGCACGGCGGTCTCGATCCAGCAGCCGGCGCGTGTCTGCGTCGAGGTGCGCAGACTGCCACCGCTGGCGACGCGGCGACGAATTGACGTCTCCCTCGGACTGCGGGGGTGACGCAGGATTCATCATCGATGGCCCCTCATCCGATGGACGAGCGAAGGTCGGATTGTTGCCGATCGCGGCAGACCGACGCACGATCAGGCGAGCGCCTGCGCCACTGCGCGCCGGGTCAGCACCGCGATGAGATGCGCGCGGTATTCCGCGCTGGCGTGGATGTCGCTGTTCAGGCCTGCCGCCGGCACGGTCATGCCAGCGCATGCATCCACGCTGAAATCGTCGTTCAACGCATCTTCGAGCGCCCGGGCGCGGAACACGCAGGGGCCGGCCCCGGTGACTGCGACGCGCACGCCGCTCGCCGATCTGGCGACGAACACGCCGACAATCGCAAAGCGCGAAGCCGGCTGCCTGAACTTGACGTACGCGGCCCGTTCCGCGTGCGGAAAGCGCACCGCGGTGATCAGCTCGGTCGGGTTCAGTGCCGTGTCGTACAGACCCCGGAAGAAATCGTCTGCCGCGATCGTGCGTGCGTCCGTCTGGATCGTCGCCCCCAGACCGAGAACGGCTGCCGGGTAATCGGCCGCCGGATCGTTGTTGGCGATCGACCCGCCGATCGTTCCGCAATTGCGCACCTGGCGGTCGCCAACGCCCGCCGCCAGCGCGGCGAGCGCCGGGATCAGCTTCCCGACGTCGGGCGACGCCGTGATCGCCGCGTGCGTGGTCATCGCCCCGATAGCGATCGCGTTGCCGTCGACGCGAATCCCCGCAAGTTCGGCGATCCCTCCGATATCGATGAATCCGCCCGGCGAGGACAATCCGAGCTTCATCGATCCCAGCACCGACTGCCCGCCCGCCAGCACCTTGTCGTCGGGGTGCAACCTCATCAGCCGGATCGCGTCGGCCACCGAGGCCGGGCGGTGATAGCGCATCTCTTCCATTTCGCTTCCGTCACCCCTGTTCTGACTCGCCTACGCCTTGCGCAAGCCGCTCGCTGCGGCGCGCCTTATCTGCCCATCGCCCGTGCGCCCTGCGCGATGGCCTTCACGATGTTCTGGTAACCGGTGCATCGGCACAGATTGCCTTCCAGGCCGTCCCGGATCTCGCGCTCGGTGCGATGCGGATGGTGCGTGACGAGGTCGATTGCGCTCAGCACCATCCCCGGCGTGCAGAAGCCGCATTGCAGGCCATGGCACTCCTTGAAAGCGGCCTGCATCGGATGCATCGTGCCGTCCGCGGCCGTGATGCCCTCGATCGTAGTCACTTCGGTGCCATGCACCTGTGCTGCGAGCAGATTGCAGCTCTTCACCGCGCGGCCATTGACGAGCACCGTGCACGCGCCGCACTGCGCGGTATCGCAGCCCACATGGGTTCCGGTCAGGCGCAACTGCTCGCGCAGAAACGTGACGAGCAGCGCATCCGGCGCAACATCGGCCGCGATGGCCTGGCCGTTGACCCGCAGCGAAATCGGCACCGCCATGATGACTCCCTCTTTGCCTTCGTTGGTTTCGGACATGCACGCCGGAGAGGTCAACCGATTCCCGCGCCAGCGACGGAATTTACTGCCGCCCCATTGGACCACGCAAACACGGGCGCGATCGCCGACCGGTCATCCCCCGCCGCGATGCATCGCGCGATCGAGTCGTTGCAGCAGCGCCTGCTGCGCCTCCCGGCTGCCGGACAGGAAGCGGTAAGTCACGCGCAACGTGGGAAGCCGCAGCAGCGCGATGCGCCGCTCGGGGCCGCCCTCGACGTCGATGTCGAGCCCGACGGCGCCGGTCTCGATCCGATAATGGGGCGCGCCGCCGGAAATCAAGCCGGCCGCCGCGGTGCGCAGCGAAGCATCGAACTCGGCGAGCGTGCTCGTGACGTCGCGCGTGAAGACAGACGGCGACGTCACGACGATGCGGCGCGTGGCGTCAGCCGCCGGCGATCGGCGGCCACACGGCCACCGTGTCGCCATCGCGCAATGTCGTCGAGGCGCGTGCCTCCGGCGCGATGTAGTGGCCGTTGATCAGCACCAGATGCGTCAGCTTCGGCGGCAGGTTGTAACGCTCGATCAGATTCCCGACCGTGGCATGGTCGGACAACTCAACGCGCACCCGGTTGTGTTGCGCGTCCGGCGGCAGGTAGTCCGACAGGGTGGCATACAGCTTCAACGTGACGTTCATGGCCGCATGCTACCGGCAGCGCGCACCGATCGCCGCCTCAGTGCGTGAGCGACACTGGCTGGCTGCGCGCCACGTACGCTTCGACGAAACGCTCCGGCTTTTCGAGCAGCGTGTCCTTCCATCCGCCCAACTGGGTGCGGTTCTGGATCAGCCCACGCAGCGCGCCCACGTGCTGCGTGAGCCCGATCGCCGTGGCGCCGATCAGCACGTCACGGTCGAACTGCAGGCTCAGATAGCGGTACGCGCCGTCGTTGATCTCCTCGACGCCCTGGCCGCCCGGAACCCCGCCCCATTGGCCGAACGAGGTCGAGATCAGTCCCAGCGTGTCGAGCACGTTGATCGCGAGCGCACCCTGGCTCTGCGTCCCCTGCCCGAGCATGTTCAGCGCAGCCACGCGCGCCTGGTCGACGGCGTTCGGCTGGATCGCGTTGACGAATCCCTTGCCGGTCCCGAACTCCGTGGCCTCGACGACGTCGCCGGCACCGAAGATCTCCGGCACCGAGGTGCGCATCGCGTGGTCGACCAGCACGCCCTGCCCGACCTTCACGCGCGAGCCCTGCAGGAAATCGACGTTCGGCCTGACACCTGCGGAAGCGATGATCAGGTCGGCGTCGACCGTGTCGCCGGTCGACAGATGCGCCTTCAGCGGCGTGCCGGCATCGATCCGATCGACCCGCGCATTCGTGATCACGCGCACGCCCTTGCTCTCCACCCAGCGGCGGATCATGTTGCCGGCCCTGGGCGTCATCATGCGCGGCACCATGCGGTCGCCCATCTCGACGACGGTCAGCTGCACCCCGCGCTCGGCGAGCGCCTCCATGATGATGCAGCCGATGAAGCCCGCGCCGATCTGCAGCACCCGCTTGCCCTTGCCGGCCCGCTGCGCGATTGCGCGTGCGTCCTCGAGGGTCCAGCAGGTGTGCACGCCCGGCAGGTCGATGCCCGGCACCGGAGGCCGGATCGGATGCGACCCGGTCGCGATCAGCAGGCGGTCATATGGGAGCGACTGGCCGTTGTCGAGTCCGACCTGGCGCGACTGGTCGTCGAGCCTGACGGCCTTCGCCTGCACGAGCTGGATGTTCAGGCGCTGGAAATGATCCGCGCTCTTGCGCAGGTAGGTTCC
>JBAIYN010000163.1:0-1856 GCA_037915775.1 Burkholderiales bacterium
CGGACATGATGGACGGCCGCATCGGCGCCATCCGCGAGGCGTTGGAAGACGCCGGCCCTATCCACACCCGCATCCTGGCTTACTCGGCCAAGTACGCCTCGGCGTTCTATGGCCCGTTCCGCGATGCGGTGGGCTCGGCCGGCAACCTCGGCAAGGGCAACAAGCACACGTACCAGATGGACGTGGGCAACAGCAACGAAGCCCTGCGCGAAATCGAGCTGGACATCCAGGAGGGCGCCGACGCGGTGATGGTGAAGCCCGGCATGCCTTACCTCGACGTGCTTCGTCGGGTGAAGGATGCCTTCGGCATGCCCACGTTCGTGTATCAGGTGAGTGGCGAGTACGCGATGCTGAAAGCCGCCGCGCAGAATGGCTGGCTGGATGAGAAGGCCGTGGTGCTCGAATCGCTTACCGCGTTCAAGCGCGCGGGGGCGGATGCCATCCTTACCTATTTCGCCGTGGATGCGGCGCGTTGGTTGCGTGGGGAGTGATGAGGAAATGAGGCGCGCCTGAAGGCGCCCACGACGGAGAGGATGGCCAACGCGCCGGCGCTGGCCATCCCCGGCGGAAGCAAGCGCCCCATGCGCGGGGCTTGTCGCCTCGGTCATCAGGCCTGCGCTCGCCTCCCCACGTCGGGGCGCAGCTCCTTCCGTCCTTTGCCTCTGCAGTCAGGCGCCCTCCAAGACACGGAAGGTCCTCGACACACGCTCTTACGCGTGCCGATACAACCCCAAATCCGCCTTCACCCCCAACTCCTGCATGAACGCCGCGGGGTCGAAGCGTTCCTTTGCATACTGCTGCTGCATCACGGCCTTGGCGGTGGCCAGATGCGACTCGTCGCTCCATTCGACCAGCGTCAGCACGTTGTATTCGCCGGCCAGGTCCGGTTGGGACAGCACAAGGTTCTGCCGGCAGCCGGGTAGCTCGTCCAGCACGCGTTGGGTGTGCCGCACGCGTTCCATGAAGGCAGGCAGCGCATGCGCGGGGACGTTGAAGCGATCGATGCGGTAAACCGGTTGCTCGGACATGGGAGAGATCTCGAAATGATGTTCGTGGCACTCTAAGACCTCAACTTAACTTGAGGTCAAGGGGGCGCCATGGCAGAGCCGCGTGGACCGGTGGGCGTGCCGATGATGTTGAGCGTGGGCGACGTGGCCCGGCGCAGTGGCGTCGCCGTGTCGACGCTGCACTTTTACGAAGCCAAGGGATTGATTCGAAGCGAGCGTACGGTGGGCAACCAGCGGCGCTATCCGCGCGCCGTGTTGCGGCGCGTGTCGTTCATCCGCGTGGCGCAGCGGGTCGGCATCGCGTTGGCCGATGTCGCAGCCGCGCTGGATACGCTGCCGTCGACATCCGCGCCCACGCGGGAGCACTGGGCCCGTCTTTCCGCCATGTGGCGGCGGGATCTGGACGAACGCATCGCGCAACTGACAACGTTGCGCGACACGCTGGACGATTGCATCGGTTGCGGCTGCCTGTCGATCGACCGCTGCCGCCTGCGCAATCCCAACGACACGTTGGCTGAAGAGGGTGCGGGGCCGCGGCGTCTGCTGGTCAAGCACGCCACGAGGGAGGCGCGCGCTGCGCGCGGCAGGCGCGCGAAGCGCTAGCCATGCAATGGGCGGCCCGCATGTTCCGGCGTTGCCGTTCAAACGTATTGCGCGATGCCGTTGCCGAACGACCAATTTTCCTTGCCTGTCTCCAGCAGGTTGATCAATACATCCTGCGGACGAAGGCCCGGCTTGGCGCTGAGCAGTTCGACCGTGCGCCGGTAGAACGCTTTCTTCTGCTCGATGGTGCGCGAGTTGTTGCACGCGATCTGGATGATGACCAGGTCATCGGTGCGGGCAATGTCC
>JBAIYN010000130.1:0-2206 GCA_037915775.1 Burkholderiales bacterium
TGATTGTAGTCGCTCCTGCTTGCGCTGCAGCGAATACGCTGCGTGTTGCCGTGCAGAAGACCGGAACGTTCGCCTGGCAGCTTGATGTGATAGCCCGCCACGGGCTGGCTACGGAACGCGGCCTGAAGCTCGATGTTCAAGAATTTGCTTCGCCGGACGCCGGCAAGCTCGCACTCAATGGCGGTTCAGTAGATATCGCAGTGGTCGACTGGCTGTGGGTCGCGAGAGAACGCGCGCTCGGCAGGCGGTTGAAGTATTATCCTTACTCCACCGCAGTAGGTTCGATCATGGTGAGGGCCGCCTCGCCCTTACGTGAACTGGCCGACCTCAGGGGACGCTCGCTGGCAGTGGCCGGCGGTGCACTCGACAAGAGTTGGCTTATCGTTCAGGCCGCCGCCAAACGACGCGGCGTCGATCTGCAGCGCGATGCCCGTCTGATGTTCGGCGCACCGCCGCTGCTTTATGAGAAGCTAAGACAGGGCGAGGCGGACGCCAACCTGAACTTCTGGAATTTCTGCGTCCGGCTGGAGGCGGAGGGTTATCGCAGGCTTTACGACGTTGTCGCCGCCGAGCGCGAACTTGGTTTGAGCCAGCCGATCGCAATGATTGGCTACGCTTTCCCGGAAGAGCTCGTCGCAATGCATCCTGGCCTCGTCGACCTGTTTCTAGCTGCCGCCCGCAAGGCGGATCGCGTTCTTCTGGAGTCTGACGCCGAATGGGATAAGTTGCGTCCGCTGATGGGCTCGATTGATCCATCGACCTTTGCAGGTTACCGGGAAAAAACCCGCGCCGGCATTCCCAATCGACCGATCGACTCCGAGGAAGCAGACGCGCGTAGCTTGTTCGCCGCTCTTGCCGATATCGGCGGCACGGAGCTGGTGGGGCCGTCGCTGAAAATGGACCCGCAGCTATATTACCGTCCTGCCCTGCCAGAGAACTGACCTTGGCCAAGGTACTGTCCCTTGTTTTGTTGGCTACGCTCTGGACGATGGTTGCCGCGCTGGCGCACTCACAGCTGCTGCCCAGTCCTGTGGAGGTGCTCAAGGCACTGGTGCGCGAAACGAAGTCGCTGGCATTGCCATATCAGATGGGCTGCACCTTGTTGCGTGTGATTGCTGCACTCCTGATTGCGTTTTCACTCGGTCTGGTCATGGGATTCGCGATGGGCAGGTCGAACCTGATCGATCAGATTGGTGATCCATGGCTCGTCATCATGCTCAATTTGCCGGCGCTCGTGACGATCGTTCTCTCCTATATCTGGATCGGTCTGAACGAGCCCGCCGCCATTGCCGCGGTCGCGTTGAACAAGCTTCCGAATGTCGTCGTGATCGTCCGCGAGGGTACCCGCGCGCTGAACCCCGAGCTGCAGGAGCTGGCCCAGGTGTTCCGCTTGTCCCGGTTGGCGAGGGTGCGGCACATCGTGCTGCCGCAACTTGCGCCATATCTGGCGGCGGCGCTGCGCTCGGGAATCTCGATCATCTGGAAGATCGTTCTTGTCGTAGAGTTGATCGGTCGGCCCAACGGGGTCGGTTTCGTAATCGGCTCCGCCTTTTCGCTGTTCGATATCGTCACGATCCTCACCTATTCGATCGCCTTTATCTTGATCATGCTGCTGATTGAAAATTTCCTGGTGCAACCTCTTGAACGCAATGCAAGTCGCTGGCGCAGAAAAGCTGCTTGAGTTGCAGATCGATTCGAAAGCGTTCTGCTCCGGCGCTGGCGCGTCGATTCATGTCCTGAGTGACATTGCACTCCAGCTCGCAGCCGGTTCGTGCGTATCGCTGTTTGGTCCGTCGGGATGCGGCAAGACCTCGATCCTGCGCATCGCAGCCGGACTGGACAGGGACTTCGAGGGAAAGCGATGGGTTGCGCCGTCCGCCCGCCTCGGCATGGTTTTTCAGGAGCCGCGGTTGCTTCCCTGGCGGACAGTTGAAGACAACATCCGCATTGTCCTCGAAGCGTCCGACACGGTCGGCGACGCGAGCGAGTGGCTGCAGCGTCTCGATCTCGTTGCTCAGAGGCGGCAATTTGCCGGTGAGCTTTCGCTTGGACAGGCGCGGCGAGTCGCAATGGCGCGCGCGCTTTCAATCGCACCGAATCTGCTGTTGCTGGACGAGCCGATGGCCTCGCTGGATGCCGAGGCGGCCGAAAGACTTTGCGACCAACTTCGCGGTGTTATCGAGCGAGACAAGGTCGGAGTTTTTCT
>JBAIYN010000433.1:0-9313 GCA_037915775.1 Burkholderiales bacterium
GCACGATGCGGAAAGCCCTGGTCCTGCATGCCGAGCCGGCCGCGGAAGTCGGCCTCGCAGGCGTCGAGGAACTGCGCAAAGCGCTCGGGGCGCCGCAGCGCGTCGCTGCGCTCGAAAACCTCGAGCACCGTGCCCGGGCGCATCTCGCCGATCTTCAGCGCCCGGCCGTGCTCCCTGGCCACGATCAGCGCCAGATCGCGGCAGTCGCCCGGCACGCGCAGGCGCGCACAGATCTGCTCGACCAACTCGACGGAGCGCGCCTCGTGGTCGTGATGGCTCGGCCACAGCGCGCGCTCGGTCGTTCCCTTCCCCAGGTCGTGGACCAGCGCCGCGAAGCGCACCGGCAGCGGGTAGCCCAGCCGCGCGGCGGCGTCGATCACCATCATCACGTGCACGCCGGTGTCCACCTCGGGGTGGTAATCGGCGCGCTGAGGCACGCCCCACAGGCGATCGAGCTCAGGCAGCAGCCGCGCGAGCGCACCGCAGTCGCGCAGCACGTCGAACATGCGCGACGGGCGCTGCTCCATCAGCCCGCGCGCGAGTTCATGCCACACGCGCTCGGGAACCAGCGCATCGACCTCGCCCGCGTCGACCATCGTGCGCATCAGCGCGCGCGTCTCGTCCGCGACGCTGAAGTCCGCGAAGCGCGCCGCGAAGCGAGCGACGCGCAGGATGCGGACCGGATCCTCGGCGAACGCCGGGCCCACGTGGCGCAGCACGCGCGCGTCGAGATCGCGCCGGCCGTTGAACGGATCGATCAGCTGTCCAGCCTCGTCGAGCGCCATCGCGTTGATCGTCAGGTCGCGGCGCGCGAGGTCCTGCTCCAGCGTCACGTCCGGCGCGGCATGAAACACGAAGCCGTGGTAGCCCGGCGCGGTTTTGCGCTCGGTGCGCGCGAGCGCGTATTCCTCGCGCGTGACCGGATGCAGGAACACCGGAAAATCCCTGCCGACGGGCAGGTAGCCGGCGCGGATCAGTTCCTCCGGCGTCGCACCGACGACAACCCAGTCGCGATCGCTGACCGGCAGGCCGAGCAGCTGGTCGCGCACGCAGCCGCCGACGGCGAACGCCTTCACCTTCTCGCTTTGGCGCGAAAGCCGCCGAAATGCGTGCGCGGATGCATGCCGGCCAGATACAGCGACGCCTCGGGCTCGAGCGGCATCAAGTGCTGGATGCCGAGCTCCGCCGCCGGCCGATACGGCTGCTGCGAGGCGATGTTGTCCCGCTTCATCGAGTCGAGGTTGTCGCGCGACAGCAGCGTCGGACCGGGCAGCCGTTCCATCAGCGCGGCTTGCAGGCGGGCGATTCCGTCCGGCAGCGCGATCACCGGACGCGGATGGCCGCTCGCGCGCGCGGCGAAACGGACCAGCTCGCGCAGCGTGTAGATCTTCGGCCCCGCGAGTTCGTAGGTCTTGCGGTAGGTCGCCTCGTTGTCGAGCGCATTGGCGAACGCAGTGGCGACATCTTCGACCCACACGGGCTGGAAGCGCACGTCGGCGCCGCCGATCGGCAGCACCGGAAACAGCCGCGCCAGAAGCGCGAACATGTTGAGGAATTCGTCCTCCACGCCGAACACGACCGACGGCTTGAAGATCGTCCAGTCGAGCGGCGCCGCGCGCACCAGCGTCTCGCCGGTGCCGTTGCTGCGCTGGTACATCGACGGGCCGTCGGGGTCCGCGCCCAGCGCGCTCATGTGCAGGCAGCGGCGCACGCCGCGCCGGGTGCAGGCCGCGATCACCCGCTGCGGCAGTTCGACGTTCACGCGCTCGAAATCGCGCTGCGTGCCGTGCAGGATGCCGACCAGGTTGATCACCGCATCCTGGCCGCCGATCAATCGATCCAGCGTGGCGTCGTCGTGGACGTTCGCCTCGACCACGTCGCAGGTCGGCAGCATGATCAGGTGCTTGGCGCCATCGCGGCGGCGGGACGGAACCAGGACGCGGCAGCCGCGGCCGACCAGCAGGTTCACGATGTAGCGGCCGATGAATCCCGAACCGCCGAGGACGAGGATGTTCTTGTGCTGCATGGTCGTGCAACGGAATGGTGCCGCGATTCTATTGTCTTTGCGGATCGGCACCCCGCGACGCCGCTGCGGCCCGCGCTAAAGCCCGAGGGTGTAGGTCTCCTTCAGGCGCTGCTGCAGCTTGCGCGCCTGCCGGAAAGCCTCCTTCAGCACGCGCTGATCGATCTCGTTCAGCGCATACGGGTCGATCCGGTTCGGCGTGCCGCCGGCATCACGCCGGTGCTGTGTGCGCAGCCGGAGCACCTGCAGGTAGTGGAACGCCTCGACGGTCGCGTCCACGTGTCGCGTGTCCACCCGCAGCTGCGATCCGGCCCGGCGCAGGCGTTCCGCGGTGCCGGTCTCGGCGATGCCCTGGGCGAGCGCGAACACGCGCGCGGCATCGACGAAGATGCGCGTGCCGCGCGATTTCAGGTCGAGCGTGCCCGCGTGCTCGGCGTCGCTGTCGACGACGAAGGCGCGGATCAGTCCCAGCGGCGGTTCGACCTGCAGCGCGTTGGCGATCATCAGCCGCAGGAACAGCTTGTTGTCCTGAGTGCGCGACAGAAGCCACTGGGACAGGCGGTCCGTGAGCTTGGCATCGCCGAACAGCGCACGGAAATCGAAGAAGATGTTGGCGCGCAGTAGCGCCTCCGGGGTCGGCTCGGTCAGCCATTGCGTGAAACGCGTGCGCCACTCCTGCTCCGACAGGCACCAATCGGGATTGCTCGCCATGATGCCGCCCTTGCACAGCGGGAAGCCGAGGGCGTTCAGTGCGTCGTTGACCTCGCGCGCGAACGCGAGAAGCTCGTGTCGCGCGCGCAGCTCGTCGCCGTCACTCGCTCCCGGCGCGGCGGCGTAGATCAGCGCGTTGTCCTGGTCGGTGGCCAGCGTCTGCTCCCCGCGTCCCTCGCTGCCGAGCGCCATCCAGCACCAGTCGATGTTGGTCAGGTCGTGGTTCTGCAGCACGCGCGTGATCACCTCGCGCGTCAGCGCGTCGTTCAGCGCGGATATGGTGCGGGTCAATGTCTCCGCCGTCACGCCCTGCGCCAGCAGGTTCTGCGCAAGGTTGCGGATGTCCCCGGCGACGTGGGCCAATGCTGCGATCGTGCGCGACGAGCGGATCGCATGGTGGATCTGCCGCAGGCTGACGCGCTGCAGGGTGAACAGGTCGTGCTCGGCCACCGTGCCGAACACCCGACCGCGGTCGGTGACGATCATCTGGTGAAAGCCGCCGGCGGCCATCATCTGCATCGCCTCGGCTGCCGTCGCCGCGGCATCGAGCGTGGTCGGGTTGCGCGTCATCACCTGCGCCACCGGGGTGTCGAGCGGCAGTTCCTGCAGCACCACGCGGTCGCGCAGGTCGTTCAGCGTGAAGACGCCGATCGGCGCGTCGGCCCCGTCGACGACGATGATCGAGCGCACCGAGGTCTCGCGCATCTTCTGCAGCGCGACGCGCAGCGTCGTCGACGCGGCGCAGGTGACCGGCTCGCGGACGACGATCTCCGACAGCGGCCGCGTCAGCGAATGCTGATCGGCGGCGACCTGCGCGTAATGGCGCTGCAGTTCCGCGAGCGACTGCTGCGCCAGCACCGTGACCGCCGCGTTGCAGAAGTGCTCGAACTCCGGCGAAAGCTGGCGCAGCCGGTTGAAGTCATCGACCCCGAGCTGATAGGCGGACACATCCTCGATTGCGCGGTAGGTCCGGGTCGGCTGTCCGCCCGCCGTCAGTGCGCCGACCGGAAAGCACTCGCCTGGCGCGAGGACCCGGTCGGGCAACGTATCCAGGCCGGCGGTCACGCTCGACACGTGCCCGCTGCGGATGATGTGGAACGGCGGAAACGGACCGCCCTGTCGGTCGACGATGACCGTGTCCCTGGGGAAATGCACGAGCTTCAGGCGCGGGATCAGGAACTGGAACGCCTCCTCGCGCATCTGCGAGAACGGCGCGTGCCTGGCGAGAAACTCGCGCTCCGACTCGTGGATCGACGGCGGGGTGGTCGGCTCGTTCATGGGCAAACAGTATCGCGCTCGCGGATCGCCCGGCCTTGCGCGGGCGCAGAAACACGAAGGCCCCGCAATCGGGGCCTTCGTTCACCTTTCACGAATCGCGGACTAATGTGCCTGTGCCTTGGCAGCCAGGATGCCAGTGGTCTGGCGCACGTAGACCTCGTCCCACATGTCTTCGGCGCGCTTGTCTCGATACAGCAGCGAGCCGAGGATCACGGCGAGGAAGCCCAGCGGGATCGAGATCAGCCCGGGGTTGCGCAGCTCGAACAAAGGCTTCTCCAGGCCGACGATGCTGGTGTCATCGCCCTTGAATTTCTCGATGTCCGCCTTAGCCTTGGCCACGGCTGCGTCGACCGCTTTCTTGTCGCCTTCCGCCTTCGCGACCCTGGCCGCGTCGCCCGAGGCGAGCGCCTCGTTGATCGCGGTCATCCGGGCCGGCGCGCCGTCGATGACCTTCTGCGCGGCGGCCTTGATCGCCTTCGGATAAGTGAGGTTCGGCGAAACCATCACCAGGCCGATTGCGGTCAGGGTTCCCACCACCATGCCGGCCACGATGCCGCCTGTGTTGCAGCGGCGCCAGAACAGCGTCAGCAGCACGCACGGGAAGTTGGCCGACGAGGCCACCGCGAACGCGAGCGCGACCAGGTGCGCGACGTTCTGGCCCTTGGCGGAGATGCCGATCACGATCGCCATCGCGCCGACGAAGATGGTCGCGATACGCGCTGCCTTGACCTGCTCCTGCGGCGTCACGTGCTCTTCGCGGATCACGCCGACGTACAGGTCGTGCGCCATCGCGCTGGCCGCCGCGAGCACCAGCCCCGCGACCACCGCGACGATGGTGGCGAACGCCACCGCGGCGACGAATGCCATGAACAGGTTGCCGAGCATCGAGTCCGGTCCGCCGCCGAGCGCCTGCGCCAGCAGCGGGTTGGCCATGTTGCCGCCGGCGTCGATCGCGGCGATCTTGGTCGGGCCGACCTTCATCGCGGCGCCGAGGCCGAGGAACAGCGTCAGCACGTAGAAGCCGCCGATGATGGCCATGGCCCAGTTCACGGAAGTGCGTGCGGCTTGCGCGGTGGGTACGGTGAAGAAGCGCATCAGGATGTGAGGCATGCCAGCCGTTCCGAATACCAGCGCCATGCCGAGCGAGATCTGGTCGATCGGCACCTTGTAAAGCAGGGCCGGCTCGAGGAAACGCTGGCCGAGCTCGGTGGCGCTCATATTCTTTGCGGCATCGCCAAGCAAGGCGGCGGCGCGGGCCTGCACTTTCGGATCCGCGACAACGCTGCCGAGGAAGTCACCGAAGAATCCGTACTGACCCCAGACCAGCAGCACCATCAGGATCGACGCACACACCAGCAAAATGGCTTTGATGATCTGCACCCAGGTGGTGGCCACCATGCCGCCGAACAGCACGTAGGCCAGCATCAGCACGCCCACGGTGATCACCGACACCTCGTAGTCGATGCCGATCAGTGTCTTGATCAGCACGCCCGCGCCGACCATCTGCGCGGTCAGGTAGAAGGTGGACACGGTGATCGTCGACAGCGCACCGACCACGCGCGTCTTCTTCGGATCGTTGCGATAGGCGAGGATGTCCGACAGCGTGTACTTGCCGATGTTGCGGCAGGGCTCGGCGATCACCAGCAGCACGGTGATGTAGGCGACCAGCCAGCCGACCGAGTACATGAACCCGTCGTAGCCATACAGCGAGATCAGGCCGGCGATGCCGAGGAAGGAGGCCGCCGACAGATAGTCGCCGGCGATCGCCCAGCCGTTCTGCAGACCGGAGACGCCGCCGCCGGCCGCGTAGAAGTCCGCCGCCGTCTTGACGCGCTTGGCCGCGAGATAGGTGACGTACATCGTGACCCCGATGATCGCGGCGAACACGATGAAGGTGAGCCAGCGCCACTCGGCACTGACCGCGCCCTGTGCGAATGCCGGCATTGCGATGAGGGGAAGGGCGAGCGCGCCAGCCCCGAGATAAAGTGCCGTCCGCTTGTTCATCGCCTACCTCCCGATCTTCTCGGCTTCGCGGACCAGTTCCGCGGCCATCGCGTCGAACTCCTTGGCCTTGGCGGTGTAATAGAAGGCGATGCCCCAGGCGACGATGAACTGCGACAGCGCGAACAGGATGCCGACATTGACGACGCCGTAAACCTTGATGTGGAAAATGTTCGTGAAATAGGCAGCGCCGATCGGCAGAAGGAAGTAATAGAACATCGAGAACGCCATCAGGCCGGTGAGAAACGCCACCTTTCTGGCGTGCAAGGTCTGGAATCGCGGATCGGAATCGATCGCTGCCCAGTTGTAAGCCGGCGTCGCCGGCGTGGTTGCAGACATAAGTGCCTCCGAGGTTGACCGAACTGCAAGCATGGGACCGCTCTGCGGCGGACTCCATGGATTCGGAAGCTAGCGGGCGAAGCTTGCGACACCCTTACTGGCGCGTGCGCGGGGCTGCCGCAGCGGGGCGCGGCGTAAGTTTCGCGTCAGGCTTGAAGTGAGAGCGGTTGGCGAAGGTCCGCCGTCAGCGGTGTCAGGGGAGGTCCGTGGCGCCGGCCGGCTTCGGGGCGATCGTGCCGAGCCGGGCCTTCAGGGACTGCGCCTTGTCCTCGAACAGCGCGGCGTAGTAGACCGCGTTGGACAGCACGTTCTTCACGTAAGTGCGCGTCTCGTTGAACGGAATCGTCTCGGCGAAGATCGCGCCTTCGACCGGGCGCAGCAGTGTCGAGCGCCACAGCCGCGGCCGGCCGGGTCCGGCGTTGTAGGCCGCCGTCGCGAGGACCGGCAGGCCGTCCAGATCGTCCAGCACCATGCGCAGGTAGCCGGTGCCGAGCCGCAGGTTGACGTCGACATCGGTGATGCGCGCCGGCGCGAAATCGCTCATGCCGACCTTGCGCGCGACATAGCGGGCGGTGGCCGGCATCAGTTGCATCAGGCCCTGCGCGCCGGCGCTGGAGCGGATATCCGGGATGAAGCGCGATTCCTGGCGGATCAGCCCGTAGACCCAGGTTTCGTCGAGCCCGAGCGCGCGCGCGTTCTGGGTCAGCTCGGCCCGGTGGGGGGCCGGATAGCGCTGGGTGAAGTCGAACTCGGTGCGGGTGCGGTCGGAGGTCGAGATCATCCGGTCCAGCACGTTCACGCTGCGCGCGTATTCGGCAGCGGCAAGCAGCTGGCGATCGGTCATCCCGCGCAGCTGCCAGTTCCATTCGCGGTGCCCCTCGATGCGCAGTCCGAGGCGGTAGAAGGCCAGCGCGCGCGCAAATCCGGCGTTGGCGGCCATCGCCGCGACTTCCTCCGCGGTCGGCTCGGCGGCGCGGGGCGGCACCACGATCGGCTGGCCGAGCTCCTCGGCCGCGAGCTTGCCGTAGAAGTCGAATCGCCCGGCGATCGAGCGCAGCAGGTCAGCCGCCTCGGCGTCGCGCTTCTCGGCCTGCAGCGCACGCGCGCGCCAGTACACCCAGGCCGGCTCGCGCGCCAGCGCCGGTGGCATCCTCTCGATCGCCGACCGCACCATGCTCCAGTCCGGGCCGTTGCGGTCGCCCCGCAGCGCTGCGCGCACTTCCCACTCGAGCACTTCGTCCGCCCGCACCGCGTCGGGTCCGACGCCGACCTGTTCGCCGCCCTGGCGGTACCAGTCGAGCGCCTCGGGCGCGAGCTTCAATGCCGCCATGTGGCCGATGCGGCCCCAGACGATGCCGCGCTGCTCCGGCGTCAGGTGCAGGTTCAGCGCGCTGGCGAAACGCGCCGCCTGAGCCGGATCGTCGCGCGCGAGCCGCGCGATCGCCACTAGCGCGAGTTCGCGCTGCACGCTCGTCAGGCGCCGTTCATGGGTGGTCAGGAACAGCGCCGGCTTGTCGATCGCCTGCGCGATCAGTGCCGGGGTCGCTCCCTTGGCGCCGGCAGCCATGCGCTTCGCGGTCGCGAACTGGTTCTGCTCGACCAGCGCACGCACGCGCTCCCAGACCGACACCCGGCCGTCTTCCAGCAGGGCGTCGGTCAGAGCGACGCAGCCGTCGGTGCCGGACTCGCGCGTTCTTGCGAGCAGCTGGCGCGCATCGGCGGCCAGTGACTCGCTGCGCCCGTCGCGCAGATAGCGCGCCAGCATCGAGTAGCAATGGATCTGCGGGTCGTCGCCCCAGACGAGGGCCGGCAACTCGCGCGCAAAAGTCTCGAAGTCGCCGCGCGCACCGAGCGCGAGCAGCCATTCGAGCCGCAGTCGATCCGCGATGTAGGTGCCGGCATGGCGCCGAAAGAACTCGGCGACGGCGGCGTCGACCTGCGTCGGATCGTCGGTGCGCAGCCGCGGTTGCAGCTGCCAGAACTCGACATACGCTTCGAGCGGATGGCCCTCGACGCGGGGTGCGAGCATCGCGAGGCGCTCGCGATCGCCGACCCGGAACGCGTCGCGCGCTGCCATGAACGCGTCATCGGCGGAAAGCGCATCGATGCGCTGCGTCGCGCGCGCGGGTGTTGCGGCGCCGGCAGGGACGCCTGCCGCCCAGGTTGCGGCGAGCAGCCATGCAAGCGCGATCCAGCGTAATAACATCACGTTCACCTTAGCACGCGGCACGTACAGATGGCGGGCAATACGATCGGCGGAGCCTCATCCGATCCCGAACGGGGCGGGATGCGCGCGCGTTTACTCGCCGCGCGCATGGACATGGAGGATCGCGTCGAGCGCGAGCGCGTGCTGGTGAATCGCGTTTCGCGCTGGTTGCACACGATGCCGGTGAAACGGCTCGCTTTCTTCTGGCCGATCCGCGGCGAACCATCGCTGGCGCAGTTGATCACCGCGTGGCTGGCGGAAGACAGTGCGCGCCAGGCCGGGCTGCCGATCGTCGTTGGCGACCTGCTGGAATTCGCGCCATGGACTCCGTCGACGCCGATGGAGCCCGGCGCCTACGGCATCCAGGTGCCGGCGTCGAAGCAGCGGATGAAACCGCAGGTGCTGCTGATCCCCTGCCTCGGCATCGACCAGAACCGCTACCGGCTCGGCTACGGCGGCGGCTATTACGACCGCACGCTGGCCCGCATCTCGCCGCGTCCGGTCGCGGTCGGCATTGCCTTCGACTGCGCGCGCCTGCCCACGATCAGGCCGCAGCCGCACGATATCCGGCTGGACCTCGCGCTCACCGAGAGCGGCGCCCTTTAGGCCGCAGGGCGCCTACTTGCCAGCCAGGTCGCCCCACAACTGCTGCAGCCGCTGGTCGCGTCCGCAACTGGCGCGGTAGAAGCTGTAACGGATCGGGTTCTTCTTGTAGTACTCCTGGTGATAGTCCTCGGCCGGATAGAACGGCCGGG
>JBAIYN010000067.1:0-1600 GCA_037915775.1 Burkholderiales bacterium
TGCGCGCCAGGGGTGTCCGCCGCGGATCGATAACGGCAACGAAGGCACCTGCCCGCTGCGCCGCACGTATCTGCGGCACCAGGTGGATGCTGGTCGCCGATGGGTTTACGCCCCACAGAATGATGGCGCGGGCCAGCCGGTAGTCCTGCGGTGGGACGCCACCCATGGCGCCGTACATGGCGCGATACGCCGTCCCGGTCGGCGCAGCGCAAATCGTTCTCAGCAACTCGGATGCGCCCAACCGGTTGAAGAAGCGTGCGTCCGCCGCACCCTCACCGAGCACGCCGTTCGACCCGCCGTAGTGGTACGGCAAAATGGCCTCCGCGCCGTCTTCTGCCACAATCCGCTCGAATCGGCGCGCGATCAGGTCGATCGCTTCGTCCCAGGTGATGCGCTCGAACTCGGCTGCACCTTTTCGACCGACGCGACGCTGCGGGTACCGCAGGCGCAGCGGTGAGTAGACCCGGTCCGCATAGCGACGCACTTTGGCGCAGATGTATCCTGCGGTGACGGGATTGCGCCTGGAGCCGTCGACCTGTGTGATACGGCCGTCCTCGACGGTCACCGCCAGGCTGCACGTATCCGGGCAGTCGAGCGGGCAAACGGAATCAGCGGTCGTCGTCATTGCCATCAAATACCGCAGCGCCACGGCGAAGAGAACGCTACCGTCTCTACGAACGTGATGGCGGCGCGTTCCGCGCCTGGGTCCACTCCCGAACTGAAGCCGCAATCATCCGCTCTTGACCGAAGAGGAAATGGTCCGCGCCTTTGAGTACGCGCAGCGTCTTCGGCTCCGCCATAGCCGCGACGCGGGATTCAAGCTCCGCGTGATCGCAAAATTGGTCCCGGTCGCCGACGATGAACAATTTCGGCTTCGTGCAAGCTGCGACGAACGCCATGTCGGAAAATGCTAGCGGCGGCGACACCGCAATCAACGCGTCAACCTCCCCCATCGGAACACCGGCGCGCAGCGCGATCATCGCGCCAAAGGAGTACCCCGCCAGCGTAACCCGGCCGCTCCCCACCCGCGTCGCAAGAAAGCGTACGGCAGCACCTGCGTCATCGGCTTCGCCGGCGCCGCCATCGTAACGTCCGCTGCTCGCACCGACGCCGCGGAAATTGAACCGCAGCGTTGCGTAACCGGCGTCGTTCAAGGTATCGGCGACCGTGCACACGACGCCGTTGCTCATGTCGCCGCCGTACTGCGGGTGTGGATGGCAGATCACCGCGGCGCGCGCGCAGCCCGCCGGCGCGACCACATCACCTTCGAGCGCGATCGCGCCACTTTCGAATGTGACCTTCATGCCGCTCGCAAGCCTTTCAGGCTCACGCTTTCTCACCTGTCGCGCGCTTGCGCACCACCAGCAGGCCGTCGGCGATCGGTAGCGTCACCGCCTCCACGCGCGCATCGTTCACCACCGCATCATTCAGCTCGCGAATCGCAACCGTATCCTTGCCCGTATCGCTCGCATCCACCACCTGCCCCATCCACAAGACGTTGTCGAACAGGATCACACCGTTCGGCCGCAGGCGGGCCAGGATTTCCTCGTAGTAGTTGCGATAGTTCACCTTGTCCGCATCGATGAAGCCGAAATCGAAT
>JBAIYN010000621.1:0-3147 GCA_037915775.1 Burkholderiales bacterium
ACGTTCCTGCCGATCATCGAGGCAATCGCCGCGCACTGCCGGACCATCCGCGCCTACGTGGCGATGATCGACAAGGACCGGATGCCGCAGTCGAAGATCGACCTGGTCTGTTACGAGGATCTGATCAATGCGAACTCAGACCATTTCGAGTGGCCGGAGTTCGATGAGAACCTCGCCTCCTCGCTGTGTTACACGTCCGGCACGACCGGCAATCCGAAGGGGGTGCTGTACAGCCATCGCTCGACGCTGCTGCACACCTACGCGGCCGCACTGCCCGACGCGCTGAACATGTCGGCGCGGGATTCGATCCTGCCCGTGGTGCCGATGTTCCACGTCAACGCCTGGGGCCTGCCGTACGTGGCCGCGATGACCGGCGCCAAGGTCGTGTTCCCGGGCGGGGCCCTCGACGGCAAGTCGCTGTACGAACTGTTCGAGGCCGAGCAGGTCACGGTTTCGGCAGGCGTGCCGACGGTGTGGCAAGGGCTGCTCGCGTACACCGAATCGAACAATCTTCGCTTCTCGACGATGAACCGAACCGTGATCGGCGGCTCGGCGTGCCCGCCGGCGATGCTGCGCCTGTTCCAGGAGAAGTACGGCGTGCAGGTGCTGCACGCGTGGGGCATGACCGAGATGAGCCCGCTCGGAACCTCCTGTACGTTGAAGGAGAAGCACCGTCACGTGACGCCGGAGGAGCGCCTGCAGGTCCAGTACAAGCAGGGCCGCGTGATCTTCGGGGTCGACATGAAGATCGTCGGCGACGATGGCGGCGACCTGCCCTGGGACGGCAAGGCGTTCGGTGACCTGCTGGTGCGCGGCCCATGGGTGCTGAACCGGTACTTCAAGGAAGAGGAGCGCGACCCGCTGAAGAACGGCTGGTTCCCGACCGGCGACGTGTCGACGATCGACGCCGACGGCTACATGCAGATCACCGATCGCAGCAAGGACGTGATCAAGTCGGGCGGCGAGTGGATCAGTTCGATCGACATCGAGAACGTCGCCGTGTCGCATCCGGCGGTCGCGATGGCGGCCTGCATCGCGGCGAAGCACCCGAAGTGGGACGAGCGGCCCCTGCTGGTGGTGGTGAAGAAGCCCAACGCCGAGGTGACGAAGGAGGAGTTGCTCGCGCACTACGAAGGCAAGATTGCCAAGTGGCAGATCCCGGACGACGTGGTGTTCGTCGAAAGCATCCCGCTCGGCGCGACCGGGAAGATGCTGAAGAATCGGCTGCGCGAGCATTTCAAGGACTACCGGCTGCCGGGCGCGTGACGCCCGCGGCGACTTCGGCGAATCCCAACCGCACAACAGGAGGCGCTTATATGAAATCGATTGCGAAGTTTGCGCTCGCCACCGGCGTTGCGCTTTTCGTCAGCGCCGGCGCGCTCGCGCAGGGCAAGGGCGGAGGTGGCGAACAGACGGTGAAGCTTGCATTCGTGGATCCGCTGTCCGGCCTGATGGGACCGGTCGGCAGCAACATCCTGCGCAGCTACCAGTACGTTGCCGAGATGGCGAACAGGGAGCAGTGGGCCAAGGGCTACCGGTTCGAAGTCGTTCCGTTCGACAACAAGCTCAGCCCTCAGGAGAGCCTGAACGCGCTGAAGCTGGCGATCGACCAGGACATCCGCTACATCGTCCAGGGCAACGGATCGAGCGTCGCGCTGGCCCTGACGGACGCGATCAGCAAGAACAACGAGCGCAATCCGGGCAAGGAGGTGCTGTTCCTGAACTACGCGGCGGTCGATCCGGATCTGACCAACAGCAAGTGCAGCTTCTGGCACTTCCGTTTCGACGCCAACTCCGACATGAAGATGGAGGCGCTGACGTCGTACATGGCCAAGCAGAAGGACATCAAGAACGTCTACCTGATCAACCAGGACTACGCGTTCGGCCACCAGGTGCGGCGCGCGGCACGCGAGTACCTCGCGCGCAAGCGGCCCGACGTGAAGATCGTCGGCGATGACCTGCATCCGCTCGCGCGCGTGACCGATTTCTCGCCGTACGTGGCGAAGATGAAGGCGGCCAACGCCGACACGGTCATCACCGGCAACTGGGGCTCCGACCTCGCGCTGCTGATCAAGGCGGCAAAGGACGCCGGGCTGAACGCCAACTTCTATACCTATTACGCGACGACAACGGGCGTGCCGACCGCGATGGGATCGAGCGGTGTCGGACGGGTGCACTACGTCGGCTACTGGAACCTGAACGGCGACCCGTACGACAAGAGCGGCCTCGGCGAGAAGATCTTCGTCGACTTCAAAAAGCGCTTCAACGAGGACTACAGCGTGCTGGCGACGTACAACGTGCTGCGCGCGCTGGCGGCAGCGATCAACAAGGCCAAATCCGCGGATCCGGTGAAGGTCGCGTTCGCTCTCGAGGGGCTGAAATTCGCGAGCATCAACGGCGACCTCGAGATGCGGGCCACCGACCATCAGATGCAGCAGCCACTGTGGATCACGAGCTGGCAGAAGGCCGGAACCCCGGGAGTGAAATTCGATTCGGAGAACACCGGCAACGGCTGGCGCACCGAAGAGCTTGCGCCCGCATACGTCGCGGCGCAGCCGACGAGCTGCCAGATGAAGCGCCCGGCGAAGGCCGGCTAGACGCTGGCAAGGAGCGGCGACCGGCCCGTGCGGCCGGTCTTTTTTTTCCGTGACCGTCGAACTCGCACTGATCTCGCTGCTGAACGGCATCAGCTACGGGCTGCTGCTGTTCATGCTCGCATCGGGTCTGACGCTGATCTTCTCGATGATGGGCGTGCTGAATTTCGCGCACGCGAGCTTCTACATGCTGGGGGCGTACTTCGGCTACCAGCTTTCGAAGTGGATCGGCTTCTGGCCCAGCCTCGTGATCGCGCCGATTGCGGTCGGCATTCTCGGCGCATTGGTCGAGCGCTGGGGGCTGCGTCGCGTGCACAGATGGGGACACGTGCCGGAACTGCTG
Organism: Burkholderiales bacterium; assembly: GCA_037915775.1. Lineage (GTDB taxonomy): Bacteria > Pseudomonadota > Gammaproteobacteria > Burkholderiales > Burkholderiaceae_F > JAKOQB01. Next base: position 2,938 of record JBAIYN010000621.1, read on the forward strand.
TTCACCTTCGGCCTTTCCTACATCATTGTCGAAATCGTGCAGGTGATCTGGGGGCGCCCGCCGGTCCCGAACGCATTGCCGCCCGTGCTGCAGGGCACGCTGTTCACGATCTTCTCCACCAACTTCCCGCTGTCGCGCGGCTTCATCATGCTGGTCGCGGTGCTGATGCTCGGCGCGCTGTGGCTGGTGCTGACGCGGTCGCGCATCGGG
>JBAIYN010000719.1:0-5108 GCA_037915775.1 Burkholderiales bacterium
GGGTGCGTGATGCGGATGACGCGTGCGGCGGCTTCAGTAGCCGATCGCGTAGTTGGCCACGTCGACGCGGATCAGTTCACGCCCCATCAGCGCGGCGGCATTGCGCGCGAACTGTCCAGCCCAGTCGCGCTGCTCCTTGAAGCGGCGCTCGCCCGCATATTTGGCGACGCAGAGGATGCGGTCTGCCAGCAGGATCTTCCCGATCGGCGACGCCACGTCGCACTGCAGCGCCTCGAACTCGCGCTCGAACCACTGGCGTGCTGCATCGTCGGAAATGCCCTCCACGTCGGCGTCAGAGAGCTTGAACTCGTAGTCCTTGTCCCGTCCAAACGAAACGATCACCTGATGTCGCATGCCCCTCTCCCGCTTCGTCCTGGATCCGCTGCCACGATGGGAAACGACCCGCGTTTGCCGCCCTGACGCGATCATCGCATACGGCCTGCGCAGAGCTGCTGTCGGGGCGCAAAGTCCAGGAGCCGACCGCCCGGCCGCCACGCTGGAGCCCTGAAGGCCCCGCCGTGCCCCGGCTTCGGCCCGGCTGACGCGTCAACGCGCAACGGTCAAGCGCGCGAGCATTCCGTCCTTGTAATGTCCAGGCTCGTTGCACATCAGCACATAGCTACCCGGCCTGAGATTCAGCGTGAGTTTGCCGGCCGTGCCCGGCTTGAGGTCCGAAATTTCGCCCAGCCGATGGACCTTGCTTTCGATCACGCGACTGTGCTTGGCGTCGAACGGCAGGGTCTTGCCACCATCGTCGCGAACCACGACCAGCTCGTGCACGAGCGTCTTCGACTCGTTCTGCGCATGCAGCACCACGCGTCCGGGCTTGACCGTCTCATGATCGAGCACGATGCGCATGTGAGCGATCGAGGGATCGGTCGTGGAGTCCTGCAACTTGGCCTCGATAGACTGCGCGGGCGTCGCCGCACCGACGCCAACGGAGACCATGGCGAGAATTGAGCAAAGGAAGGGCGCGATCGATTTCTTCGACATTGATAGCTCCGGAAATGTGGCCGAACAGGCCGGGATGAACCGTTGAACCCTTTGTTAGAGCACGGCTGCGGTATTGCGTTCCCGCGCAAACGCGGTTAACGCGACGATGTTTTCATCGGAACTCGAGCGACCGATCGACGTCGGCAGCGCCGGGACCGCCGCTTACACTGTCCAATCCGCGGCGGCAAATCGACGCAGTTGCAGACCACGGATGGCCCGGGATCGAGACGAGACGGCAAACGCTTCGCCCGATCGGCGGCGCCCGGCCCAGGGAGGTCCGATGAACGAGTGTTCGAAATCGCTGCCGCGTCACGGGCGCACGGGGGTCACGCCGGTGTGGGTCGTCTGTCTCCTGCTCCTGGCCTGCACGCGGATCGCCGCCGCGGCGGAATCGCTGGTGAATCCTTTCAACGACCCGTTCATCCAGGCGACCGACGGGCTGCCCGGCTGTCCGGTTCCGCAGCCGCCCACGTTCACGGAAGAGGAGTACCGCGCCGCTGCGCACGAGCGCGCGCAGCGCGGGGTGAGCTGCTGGCTCGACGGGCGCTGCCGGCTCGCGAACGCATACATGTACGACAAGGAGATCGTTCCGCGCGTCAAGACCGCTTTGAAAGCCGCGGGCCGCTTCGATGCGACATCGGTCTGGGTGCTCGGGCAACGCCGCTTCGTATGGCTGAAGGGTTGCGTGCAGACGCGGGCGCAGGCAAGCGACATCGAACGCCTCGTGCGCGAGATCGACGATGTCCAGCAGGTGCACAACGAGCTGATGATCGGCACGGAAGGCAGGCCGCCCTATCCGGTGGCGCCGCGCTGATCGGCTGTCGCCGCTCGACCAGGGAACTGCAGGCTTCACGGCACGCGGCGAGACTGCCCTCGGAATGACCGCTCCCGCCCTCGGTGGGATCGTCGACAATTGCGCGCAGTGCCGCCCGCCGGCGCGCGGAGAGAACGACCGATGAAACGCTACGCCGACCTGCTTGCGGACGCGCTGCAGCGCGTGCGCGAGATCCAGCCCTGGGATCTGAACCGGCTGCTTGCCCGCGAGCAGCCGCCGCTCGTGCTCGACGTGCGCGAGCCGGCGGAGTTCGAGGCCGCGCGGATTCCCGGGTCGATCAACGTCCCCCGCGGCGTGCTGGAGCAGGCCTGCGAATGGGACTACGACGAAACGGTTCCTGAACTGGCCGGCCGCCGCGACCTTTCCATCGTCGTCGTCTGCCGCTCCGGCAACCGCTCGCTGCTGGCCGCCGACGTGATGCAGCAGATGGGATTTGCCGACGTGGTGTCGCTGAAGACCGGAGTGCGGGGCTGGAACGACTTCGAGCAGCCGCTGGTCGACGCCGGGGGAAACGAGGTGGACGGCGACGCGGCGGAAGGGTTCCTCGCGCCGCGCGTGCGCCCGGAGCAACGACGCCCGCACTGAGGCCTCCTCAGTAGCCGCGACCCCGTTTACGCCTTCGTCAGCACTGCCTGCAGGAACTCGCGCGTGCGCGCGTGCTGCGGCCGATCGAAGATCTGGTCCGGCGGGCCGGACTCGAGCACGACGCCGTGGTCCATCACGTCGACCTCGTCGGCCACCTCGCGGGCGAAACCCATCTCGTGCGTGACGACCATCATCGTCATGCCTTCGCGCGCAAGGTCCTTCATCACCTGCAGCACCTCGCCGACCAGCTCCGGGTCGAGCGCCGAGGTCGGCTCGTCGAACAGCATCACCTTCGGCCGCATCGCCAGCGCGCGCGCGATCGCCACGCGCTGCTTCTGCCCGCCGGACAGCGTTGCCGGATACGCGTCCGCCTTGGCCACGAGCCCCACCTTGTCGAGCAGTTCACGCGCGCGCGCGTCGGCTTCGTCGCGCGCGAGGCCGAGCAGCCTGCGCGGCCCGATCGAGAGGTTGTCCAGCACCTTCAGGTGGTGGAACAGGTTGAACGACTGGAACACCATGCCGACCTGCGTGCGCAACTGGTTCAGCGCGGCGTCGGGCAGCATCCGGCCCTGGTCGACCAGCGTCTGGCCGCAGAGCTCGATCGTGCCGCCGTCGGCGACCTCCAGCCCGTTGCAGCAGCGCAGCAGCGTGCTCTTGCCCGATCCGCTCGGGCCGATGATGACCTTCACCTGCGACGGCATCACCTCGAAGTTGACGTCGCGCAGCACCTGCAGCGCGCCGAACGACTTGGTGACCCCGCGCGCGCGGATCATCGGCTGCTCGCCCCCGTTCACTGCACCGCTCCTCCGGCGCCGAGCTTGCGCTCCGCGATCCGCAGCGCCAGTCCGGTCAGGTTGGTCAGCACGAAATAGACCAGCGCGATCGCGAGATAGACCTCCAGCGAGCGATACGACGTGCTGATGATCTTCTGCCCCTCGTGCATCACGTCGGTGATCGTCAGCAGCGAAACGAGAGACGAGTTCTTGATCAGTGCGACGAACTCGTTGCCGAGCGGCGGAATCATCCGGATCACCGCCTGCGGGACGATGATCTGCCACATCGCCATCGGGTACGGCATGCCGAGTGAACGCGCCGCCTCCATCTGGCCGCGGTCGACCGACTGGATCGCGCCGCGCACGATTTCGGACACGTAGGCGCCGCTGTAAACGCCCATGCCGACCACGCCGCAGAAGAAGGCCGGCAGGTTGATGCCGAAGTGCGGCAGCCCGAAGAACCAGATGAACAGCTGCACCAGCAGCGGCGTGCCGCGGATGAACGACACGTATGCGCTGCAGGCGCCATAGACGACGCGGCGCGCCGGCTGCAGCCGGCCGAGACCGACCAGCAGGCCGAAAGCGCAGCCGAGCACGATCGCGCCGGCCGTCACTTCGACGGTGATCAGCGTTCCGTGCGCGAGTTCGCGCCAGCCCGTCCAGACGGGCGTGAAATCGAAATCCATGCCGGCTGCGGCGGCCTGCTACAGGTACTTGTCGACCAGCTTCTGGTACGTGCCGTCGGCCTTCAGCTTCTTCAGCGCGTCGTTGAACTGGCGCAGCAGCTGCGGTTCGTCCTTGCGGATCGCGTAGCCGTACTCCTCGACGGTCAGCTGCTTGTCGAGCACCTGCAGCGTGCCGCGCGTGCGCGCGTAGAGCTTCGCCGCCGGCTTGCCGGTGACGGCGGCGTCGGCGCGGCCGATCTCGACGAGCTGGAACATCTCCTGGTTCTTCTCGACTTCGACGCGCTCGACCGCGGGGAAGTTGTCCTTCAGGAAGCCGACCGACTTGGTGCCGACCTGCACCGTGACCTTCTTGCCTTTCAGGTCCTCGGGGCCCTTGATGCTGGTGTCGCCCTTGCGCGTCATGATCACCAGGCCGCCGGGATAGTACGGGTCGGTGAAGTCGACGACCTTCCTGCGCTCGTCGGTGATGTAGATCGCCGAGGCGGCGACGTCGAAGCGCTTCGACAGCAGGCCCGGGATCAGGCCCTTGAAGTCGATGTCGATCCATTCGACCTTCTTGTTCAGCGTCTTCGCGATCGCCTCGATCAGGTCGACGTCGAATCCGGTGCGCTTGCCGTTCTCCGAGTACTCGAACGGCGGGAAGGTCGCGTCGGTACCGACGCGGATCACGTCCTGCGCGCGCGCAAGGCCTCCGCATCCGAGTGCGACGACGGCGCACAGGGCCAGCAATTCACGGCGAACCAGCTTCATGGGTGTCTCCTGGGAAAGGTGTTGACAGAAATTTCATCTTTGATTGGCCCGGCGCAGGCGCAGTATGGCGCCCCGAGCATCGCGTGGCGCGCCGGCTCCAACAAAGGCGCGCCATGCGCGAGGAAAGACGCCGGCTTGCCGCCGGCGTCTTCCGCCGCCCTACTCCTTGATGTCGACGCCGTAGAACGTATGGCGTCCGAACGGCGACAGCTTGAAGTCGATCACTTCCTTGCGCACCGGTTTCAGCTGTACCGCGTGCGCGATCGTGAACCAGGGCGCCTGCTCCTTGAAAATCACCTGCGCCTTCATGTACAGGTCGCTGCGCTGCTTCTGGTCCGACAGCGTCTTCGCCTTCAGCACCAGTTCCTCGAACGGCTGGTAGCAGAACTTGGCGACGTTGCTGCCGTTGGTCTTGGCCGATTCGCAGCCCAGCAGCGTGTACAGGAAGTTGTCCGGGTCGCCGTTGTCGCCGGTCCACCCGAGCAT
>JBAIYN010000551.1:0-7968 GCA_037915775.1 Burkholderiales bacterium
GATTGCAGTTCGGCACGCGCTCCGATGATCGCGAGCGCCAGCAAGCTCGCGCCCGCAATCACCGTAGCCGTGGCAAGCGAGGGCGGGTGCCGGAAGAATCCCTGCGGCATGTCCGCGCGCCGCGACCACAGCCAGTACGCCGACGCGAGCAGTCCACCGACGAGCAGGCCGACCACGCAATACAGAATGAACGCGCCGATGACCGCGCCGGGCTCGGCCAGGACGAATGAGTTCAAGTCGCCCTTCGTCGGGTCATGCGCCGACCCGTTGCACGACTTCGTCGGCGATCCGCGCGGCAAGCTTGCGATAGCCGCCGGCATTGGGGTGGATCTCGTTCTCCCAGTCGTTCGAACCTCCCTGGGCTCCTGCGGCCGCGCGGATCAGCGTGCCGCGCGTGTCGACGACATGGAAGTCCGGCAGCTGCGCCGGCAACGCGAGCAGCGTCTCGGCGACGTGATCGAGCAGATGGTCGATCAGCGGCTGCCACGCCGCCTGCGGCAGCCGGCCGTTGAACTGCGGATAGATCCACGGGCCGGCGATCGGAACGCCGAATGCGCGCGCCGGTGCGTCATTGGGCGTCGGGTAGTCATAGGTGTGGGCGATCATCGGCACATTTGCGTTCGGGCTGTCGGGACGGTCCCGGCAGGCGACGAAGCCGCGATAACTCTCGGTCAGATAGCGGTCGAGCAGTGCGAGTGCATCCGTGTCGACGAGATTCTCTGGATGGGCGGGGTCGACCGTCGCCGCGTCGATGTCGGCGCGCAGCAGATGCGGCAGCGCCGCGATCAGGTCATTGCCTCCGCCCGACAGCAGGATTGCGTCCCAGCGCCAGGTGCTGCGCATCGTCATCCAGCCCGCGAACTCCGCGCCATAGTCCCACATGCGCCGGAACATTTCGCTCACCCGGTCGCCCGGGTAGGCAAGGTCGAGCACGACCGCGCTCTTGTCGAACTGCAGCGCCATCAGCAGGTTATGCGGTGGCAGCGAGCCCAGCGAGAACCACGAGTCGCCCTCGGCGAGCAGTCGCAGCGAATACAGGTTCAGGTTGACATCGCCGACCTCGCGGCCGGAGAGCTTGTCGGGGCCGATGATCTCCGCTCGCGGCATGGGCACCTCGCCGTTCTTGCGACCACTCGAGATTAGCGCCGCACGGTGCGCGTTCGCAGCCGCGCGATCATGTTGCCGGCGTGTCGATGTCGAACAGGCAGCCCGGATCGCTGACGTCGATCACGGTCGGTGGATGCGCGCGCAGCACGTTGCGGGCGCCCTGATCGCCCTGCAGCGCGGCCAGCTCGTCCCGGCACGCGTGGGAGAAACCCACCGGATGGCCGCGCTGGCCGCCAAAGCGCGGTGCTGCGGTGACCGCGCCGGACTCGAGCGCGCCCAGAATCTTGGCGATCGTGGTCGCACGCACCGCCGGCATGTCGGCGAGCGCGACGATCCAGCCTTCCGCGTCCGCCGTCGCGCGCACGCCGCAGGCCAGCGACGCGCCCATTCCCTGGTCTGCGTTCTCGCACACGATCAGCCGGCAGCCCTCGGCGGCGAGCAGCGCGTGCAACTGCTGCTGCGTCGGCGACTTCGCTGGCCGCACGACCGCATGCACGACATTCATCACCGCGCGCACCGTACGCGCGGCGGCAACCGCGATCGGTGCACCGGTGTGCGCGCCCAGCGTGGCCGGCTCGAGCAGCTTCAGCCGTGCGCCGCTCGGGTCGAAGCGCTGGCCCAGGCCCGCTGCCAGCAGCAAACCGACGATCCTCATGGGATCCGCTGCTGGCGCAGGGGCGCGCGGCGCGCGTTGCGGGTCACGCGGCCTTCCGCAGGCGTGCATACAGCCACGCCACGATGCCCGCGCCCATCACGTAGAAGGCGATCTGGATCGCGCGGTTCTCGAGCGTGAACAGCACGCTGCGGTAGAGCAGGAATGCGCAGGTGCCGATGAAGACCAGCGGCAGGATCGGATACATCGGCACGCTGAATGGACGCGCGATGCGCGGCTCCCTGAAGCGCAGCACGAACAGCGCGACGCCGGTGAGGAGGAAAAAGAACCAGAAGACCGGCGCGGTGAAATCGACCATGAACTTCACGCCCGACTGATTGACCGCGGCAAGCAGCACCAGCGCGACCGAGATCGCGCCGGTGACGACGAACGCCGCGACCGGCGCATTGCGTGCGCCGCTCCAGCGGCCCATGAACGCGAATGCGGGCCAGTCGGTGCCGAGCGAGTAATTGGTGCGCGCCGCGACCAGCATGGTGGCGTTGATCGAGGTCAGCGCGGCCAGCGCGACGATTGCGCCGATCGTCTTCTCGCCGAACGGGCCGAAGCCCCGTTTCATCACGTCGGCCGCCACCTGCTGGCTCGCCTTCAGGCCGTCGAATCCGAGGCCGACGAGCAGCGCAGTGATGAAGAGCAGATAGACCAGCGTCACCAGCCCGAGCGACAGCACTAGCACCTTCACGATTGCGCGGCTGCCGCCCCTGACTTCAGCCGAGATGTACGCGGCCTCGTTCCAGCCGCCGTAGGTGAAAAGCACGAACAGCAGCGCCGTGCCGAAGAGCGCAGGAACGCCCGGGGCCGGCGCGGGGGCGGCGCTCGGCGCTGGCGTCATGAACCCTGCGGTCGCCGCGAGAAGCATGCCCACCACCAGCAGCGCGGACATCGCGTTCTGAGTGCGGGCCGACTCCTTCAGGCCGGCGATGTTGACGGCCGTGAGCGCGACCACGACGAGCACCGCATAGATCGCGCCCGACTGTGCGCCGAGCGAGAACACGCGCGTCATGTAATCGCCGAACACGAATGCCAGCAGCGCGATCGCGCCGGTGGTGATCACCATCACGCGCGCCCATGCGAAGAAGAAAGCAAGGTCCTTGCCGTAGGCGCGCGCGAGGAAGTGATAGTCGCCGCCGGCGCTGGGAAACGTCGTCGCCAGCTCCGCGTAACAGAGCGCCCCGATCAATGCGAGCGCGGCGCCGAACAGCCACGCCCCGAACATCCACTGCACCGACCCCGTCATCGCCGCCACCAGCGGCGGGAAGGCGAAGATTCCGCCCCCGATCACGATGCCGGTGATGATCATCACCGCGTCGAAGATCGACAGCGCCGGCTTCGGTGCGGCGTCGTTCATGCGGCCGTCGCGATGCGAAGAGCCCCGCGCGCGCGGGGCTCCGGGTCCGTCGCCTCTGTCCTTCTCTGCGTCACTTGCGCGTGCCGGCGATCGGGACTTCGCCGTCGCCTGCGGCCTTCAGCGTGCCGGTGATCTCGCCGCCGTGAACCTTGCCGGTCAAGCTGCGCGTCACCCCTTTGTCGTCGTTGAATGCGAACGTGATCTCGTCGCCGCGCAGCGACGCGCCCACGATCGGCTGCTTGCGGCTGCCCATGGAGGCGTCGCCGCTGATCTTCTGGTACTTCTGGTTCAGGCTGACGGAGAACTGCGTGCTGCCTCCCGGATTGTGGAAGTTCCACGTTCCTTCGACCTTGGCCGGGACGATCCACATGTAGGCGGAGCGGTATTCGATGTTGGCCGACTCGTCCGGCTCCCAGTCGCCCATCGTGAACTGGTGCGAAACCACGCGCGTGCCGGGTCGCATGTTCAGGATGATCGGCCGCAGCCGCAGGTTCAGTTCAGGCAGCAGGTACATCGTGACGACCGTGGCCTGGGAAAAGTCTTCCTTGAACACATCGCCCTGGATGATCTTCGCCTTGTTCGCGACCCCCTCGACCTCCGTCATGCATTGCGCCAGCTTCACCATGTCGGGGTTGTATTCGATGCCGAGTGCCCTGGCACCGAACTGCTTGGCCGCGGCGATCGCGATCTTGCCGTCACCTGCGCCGAGGTCGACCACGTAGTCCTGCGGCGTGGTATGTGCCATCGTCAGCATGCGCGTGACCAGATCGTCCGGCGTCGGCACCCAGATCACGTCCTTGCCGGTCTGTCCGATCTGCGGCTTGTAGGTGCGCTCGCAATCCTCGCGCGATTTGGGCTGGGCGGCGACGGAGAAGGCGAGCGCGAGAAGCGCCGCGGCACCAACGAAGCGGAGCAGACGGATTCGCATGGGACCTCCTTCGGTTCGGTCGGGGGCGGATTCTGCCGCAAGCCCGGCGGAGCGAGCATGGAACTTTTGCGCGATCCGGCCTTGCGATTCAAGGGCCGCAGTCATTCACGCATTCACGTCGACGACGACGCGGCCGCGCGCTCTTCCGGCCAGCATGTCGCCCGCCACGCCGAAGCTCCCGGCTAGCGGGACTTCGCGCGTGATGGCGTCGAGCTTGGAGCGGTCGAGTTCCTCCGCGATCTTCTGCCATGCCCGTGTGCGGCGTGAGGTCGGGCACATCACCGAATCCACACCGATCAGACTCACTCCGCGCAGGATGAAGGGCGCCACGGTGGCCGGGAAATCCATTCCCTGCGCCAGGCCGCAGGCCGCGACGACACCGCCATACCGTGTCTGCGCGCAGGCATTCGCGAGCGTGTGCGATCCGACGGCATCGACCACCGCCGCCCAGCGTTCCTTCTGCAACGGTTTGCCGGGAGCGGACAGTTCGGCGCGGTCGATCACGTCCGCAGCACCGAGCGCTTTCAGATACGCGGTCTCCGCAGCCTTGCCAGTCGAGGCAATCACCCGGTAGCCGCGTCCCGACAGGACCGCGAGCGCAACCGAGCCGACGCCACCCGAGGCGCCGGTGACGAGAACATCGCCGCTGTTGCTGCCGATGCCGTGATCTTCCAGCGCCATGACGCACAGCATCGCGGTGTATCCGGCAGTCCCTACGGCCATCGCCTGCCGCGTCGTCAGCCGTTCCGGCAACTCAACCAGCCAGTCGCCTTTCAGCCGCGCCTTCTGTGCCAGCCCGCCCCAGTGCGTCTCGCCCACGCCCCAGCCGTTCAGGATCACGCGATCCCCGGCGTTCCAGCGCGGGTGGCTGCTTGCGCTCACCGTGCCGGCCAAGTCGATCCCCGGGACCATCGGCCATTTGCGCACCACCGGCGACTTGTTGGTCAGCGCCAGGCTGTCCTTGTAGTTGATCGTCGAATATTCGATGGTGACGGCGACTTCCGCGCCGGCGGTTGCCGCCGCGAGCGCATCGTCGCTGAGTTCGCGCACGGAGGCGCCGAACTGATCGTTGTCCTTGGTGAGCAGGATGGCCTTGAACATGCACCCCTCCGCAAAAAATTCAGTGTAGCCACGCGAGATGCCGGTGGGGTTTCACCGACGTCAATCATCCATGAGGACGCTATGCGTGGCACAATCGCAGCCGCCGCGCTTCGCGGGCGCCCCACGCGATCGCGCTGGCTGCGCCCACGGCGCGCAGGAGACCGCATCGCGTGTCAACCGTCATTCCGCTTCGGCAGTCGGCCGTTGAATCGTCGCTCAAGCAGGCGGCGTTCGACCATCTCGCTTTGCCGACGATCTGTTTCAACGCATCGGCGCAGATCCTGACGGCAAATGCTGCAGCCGCCTTGCTGATTGGCAAGCCGGTCGACATCGTGATCGGCCGGCACCTGGCCGAAGTGCTCGCGTATCCGCGCTATCGCGACGCGACGCGACGCTGGGTGCGCTTCTGGAACTCGCTCGAACGCGACGGGCGTGCGTCGGGCGAGGTCAAGCTGCCGTTGGCCGATGGGCGGCGCGTCGCGCTGCAGTTCGATGCCGAGCTCCTCCGCTTCGAGCAGGAGAGCGTCGCCGCGATTGCGCTGAAGGACATCACCGACCGGCGCGCGCTGGAACGCGCGCGGCGTCGCGACGCGGCGCGCCTGGCAGCGATCACGCAAGCATCGGGCGAGATCGGCATCCTGATCGGCGCCGACCGGCGCGTGATATCGATCAGCGCTGCCGGACAGGATGCCGCCGGCGTGCAGCCAGCCGATGCGATCGGAATTCCCTTCGAGTATCTGCTCGATGACACGGCCGCTGCCGAGTTCGCGCGCGCGGTCGAGCGCATGACCGTCCAGGAAGACGCCGCGCCGCTGCGGTTCGAGTGGCGCCTGCGTCTGTCGGGCCAGGGCGGCGGACGATGGATGCTCGGCACGCTCACCAACCGATTGCGCGATCCGCTGGTGCAGGCCTTCGTGGTTTGCGCGCGCGACGTGACCGAAGCGCGCGAGACCAAGCGCCGCATGCGCTTGCTGGAGCGCCGACTGCGCTCGTTTGCCGAGCACGCGGCCGACGCGCTAATGGTGCTCGATGCCGGCGGCGTGATCCGCTATCAGTCGGCCGCGATCCACAAGTCGCTTGGCGTCACCGCGGACGAGACCATCGGCAAGCCCGGGGTGTCGCTGGTCGTGGAGGAGGATCAGCCGGTCCTGCGCGACACCATTGGAGCGGCAGCCCGCGATGGCTCGCCGCAGCGAACCCACAGTTGCATGGTGCGGTTTGCCAGCAGCGACGGCACGACGCGCCGCCTGTGGATTTCGGTGCGCAACCTGATGTCGGACACGACGATCGGGGGCCTGCTGCTCACCGCGCGCGACATCAGCGGCGCGACCTTGACGCGGAATTCCGAGGCGGGCCGGCAGGCGCGCCGGCTCGAGTACCGCGAGCGCCTGCTTGAGCTCGCGATCCAGGCGCGCGCGGACTTTTCGCATTCGCTGTCGCGCACGCTGCGCGTGGTCGCGGAAACACTGCGTGCCACCAGCACCAGTTTCTGGGTCTACGAACAGTCGCCGCCGGCGTTGCGCTGCGAATCGTGGTTCGATGCGCAGCACGACCGGTTTGACCGTGACTGGGTGGGTGCCGAGTTCCCGCCGTCCGTGTTCTCGCACTACCTGAACCAACTGCGCGATCGTCAGCCTGTCGTCGTTGCCGACGTCGGCACTTCTCATGTGCTGGCGCCTCTGGCGGACGACCCGCGCTGGGCCGGCGTCAAGGCGCTGCTCGACGCGCCGGTGCTGCTCGACGGCGAGGTGCACGGCGTGCTGCGGGTGCAGGGCGGAGAACCACGCAGCTGGGACGAGGACGAGATCAACTTCGTCGCCACCGGCGCGCTGCTGATCTCGCTCGCAATGGAAGCATCGCAGCGCCAGGAGGCGGAAACGCGCATCGAGCAGCTCGCGTGGTACGACTCGCTCACGGGCCTGCCGAACCGCAATCTGCTGCGCGAAACGATGCGCGACATGATCATGACGGCGGCCAACCGCCGGCGCCGGATTGCGGTGATGCTGATCGACCTCGACCGCTTCAAGGACGTCAACGACACACTCGGACACCTGGTCGGCGACGCGCTGATCAAGTCGGCGGCACAGATCATCAGGGACATCGTGGCCGAGCGCGGCATGGTCGCGCGGCTGGGCGGCGACGAGTTCGTCGTCGTGCTGAACGACTTCGAGCATCGGCAGGAGGCGGCGCTGCTGGCGGCGCGGATCACGCAGGCGCTGCACCGGACCGACCTGGTTCCGAACGTCGATACGCAGGTATCCGCGTCGATCGGCATCGCGCTGTTCCCGGAGCACGGGCGCGAGATGAGCACGCTGCTGAAGAACGCCGACGCGGGCATGTATCAGGCCAAGCGCGATGGCCGCAATCAGTTCAGCTTCTTCAATCCGATTCGCTACGAGTCCGCGGCGCGCGAGGTCCAGCTCGGCATCCAGATGCTCAAGGCGCTGCAGTCCGAGCAGCCGCAGTTCGTTCTCGAATATCAGCCGCAGGTGCAGATGAACAGCGGGCGCGTGGTCGGCCTCGAGGCGCTGATCCGCTGGCAGCACCCGACCTATGGAAGGCTGACGCCGGATCGCTTCATCGGCGTGGCCGAGGTCAGCGGGCTGTCCGAGCGCATCACGCGCTGGCTGGTAAACGACGTGTGCGCGCAGATCGTGCGCTGGCGCGAGAAGCAGCCCGGTTTCGACATTCCGGTCTCGGTCAATGTTGCCGGCCGCGAAATGGGATCGGCCAGCCTGCCGCTGATCGTGCGCAGCGCGATCGCCAAGCACGGCATCGAACCGCACATGCTCACGCTGGAAATCACCGAGCGCA
>JBAIYN010000508.1:0-6350 GCA_037915775.1 Burkholderiales bacterium
CAGGCGATTGACCTTGTTGTCGTCGACCACCAGCAGGCGCGCGCCGCTCTCACCCACGACGCAGCTCCTGCAGCGCGGCGACGACCCGCGCGTACTCCGCATCGAGCGCGTCGAGCGGCGCGGTCGCGTCGGGCAGTCCACCCAGCTCCAGTTCACGCGCGAGTCTGCCGAGAGTCAGGGCGCCGAAGGTATTGCTATTGGACTTCAGCGAATGCGCGGCGCGCCGAAAGCGCTCCGCCGCGCGTTCCGCCCGCGCCTTGCGCAGCTCGGCCAGCATCCCGGGCGCCTCCTCGAAGAACGTATCGACGAGCTCGTTGACGAAATCCGCCCCTGCGGTTTCCTGCAGCCCGGCAAAGGTCGCGTGATCGATCGCACTCGAGTCCATGTCAGATTCCCTTGCGTGGCGTCACTTGGTTGAGTGCCGCGATCAGCTCGTCGACACGGATCGGCTTGGTGATGTAGTCGTCCATGCCCGCGGCCAGGCATTCCTCACGGTCGCCCTGCATCGCGTTGGCCGTCATCGCCACGATGCGGGGGCGTTCAGTGCGCTGCCAGCGCCGGTTGATCTCCCGGCTGGCCTCCAGCCCGTCCATCTCGGGCATCTGCACGTCCATCAGCACGACGTCGTACGTCTGCCGCTCGTTGGCTTCGATGGCCTCGACGCCGTTGGCCGCCACGTCGGCGCGGTAGCCCATCTGACTCAGCAGCCGGATCGCGAGTTTCTGGTTCACGACGTTGTCCTCGGCCAGCAGGATCCGGAGCGGGTGCCGCTGCGCCATGCCCGCATCCAGCGCCCGCTTGGCGGGAGCTGTCGCTTTCGGCGCCTGCTGATGCGCCAGCAGCGTCATCAGCGCGTCGAACAGCGTGCTTTGCCGCAGCGGCTTCGCCAGCGTTGCCGTGAACAGTCCCGCCGCTTCGGACTGGGCTTCCCGGCGTCCCAGGCTCGTGAACAGCACGCGCGGCATGCCCGGGTCGATCGCCTCGATCTGCCTTGCGAGCTCGGTGCCGTCCATCTCCGGCATGTGCATGTCCAGGATCGCCAGGTCGAAACGCTGACCCTGCTTCAGCCACGCCAAGGCCTCGACGGGCGACCCGGTCTCGCGCGGCGCCATACCCCAGCCCGTCGTCTGCAGCGCCAGGATGCGGCGATTGGTGGCGTTGTCGTCAACGAGCAGAACCCGCTTCCCGGCAAGCGCCGGCTGCTCTCCGGCGAAGCTGCGCCGCGCGGCATCGGGCAGTTCAGCGCGCGGCGCGCGGATCGTGAAGCGGAAAGTACTGCCTTGCCCGGGGCCAGTGCTTTCGACCCACATCGTGCCGCCCATCAACTCGGCCAGTCGCTTGCTGATCGCCAGCCCGAGGCCGGTGCCGCCATACTTGCGCGTCGTTGAACTGTCGGCCTGGCTGAAGCTCTGGAACAGCTTCGCTCTGCCCGCATCGCTCAGGCCGATGCCGGTGTCGCGGACGGCGAACTCGAGCCATGGCGCGCCGCTGTCGGCCTTGCCCGGCTGCACGGTGAGCACCACTTCGCCTCGCTCGGTGAACTTGACCGCGTTGCTCAGCAGGTTGAGCAGGATCTGCCGCAGCCGCGTCACGTCGCCGCTGATGGCGGCCGGCACGTCGCCTTCGAAGATGTACGCAATGTCCAGTTTCTTCTCGGCCGCACGTGCGCTGACCAGATCGAGCGCCGTTTCGACACACTCGCGCAGGTCGAAGGGCTGCACCTCGACTTCCATCCGTCCGGCCTCGATCTTCGAGAAGTCGAGGATGTCGTTGATGATTGTCAGCAGCGCGTCGCCGGAGTCGCGGATCGTGCTGGCAAAGTCGCGCTGTTCGGCATCGAGCTTTGTGTCCAGCAGCAGCCCGCTCATGCCGATCACCGCGTTCATCGGCGTGCGGATTTCGTGGCTCATCGTCGCGAGGAACGCGCTCTTGGCCTCGTTCGCGGCCTCGGCCGCGGCGCGCGCCTCCTGAGTCTCGCGGAACAGCCGTGCGTTCTGGATCGCGATCACCGCCTGGTCGGCGAATGTCTTGATCAGCGAGATCTCGTTGTCGCTGAAAGGCTTCATCGGCAAACGCGCCACCCCGAAGCTGCCGATGCCTTTGCCGTTCCAGATCAGCGGTACCCACAGCTGCGAGTGCTCGCCCAGCCAGGCGGTGCGCTCGCGCATCAAGGGCGGCACGTTGGGACCGTGCAGGACGTCGGGATAGTTCAGCACCACGCGCTTGTGTGCGCAGTAGCCGTGCAGGGTCTCACCCTGTGGCGCCGGGAAGGTGCGATGCAGCCACTCGACGACCTTCAGGTACATCGGATCGTCCGGGAACTGCGGCGCGTCGTTCACGTGAAGGTGCACCAGGCCATCATCGCCGACCAAGCCGATGTTGACGTAGTTCGTGTTCAGTATTCGCTGCGCGCTGGCCAGGATGCGCTCGAACACCGGCGCGGTATCGGACACTGAATTGCCAATGACAGTCAGGACCTCGGCGCTGGCCGTCTGGCGCTGCAGCGCAGCTTGTATTTCATCGAAGAGTCGTGCGTTCTTCAACGCCACCGACGCCTGGCGCGACAGGCCCGTGAGGAACTCTAGATCAGCCTGATTGAAGGGCTCGCCGCCGCTGCGCCACACGGCCATTGCGCCCTGTACCGAGTCGGCCTCGCCGCCGCGCAGTGGCACGACCATGATGCGCTCGTTGCGCGTGCGGTCGGTGCCCGCGATCTGCAGCGCGCGCGGATCCGCCCCGGTGTCGTTGACGAACTCGGCCTGTCCGCTTTGCAGCAGGCTGCCGATGATCCCCTTGCCGGCTTCGACCGTCGTCGCCTTCAACTGCTCCGCCGCCTCGCCCTGCGCAACGATCGCACGATAGGCGCATCCGTCCGACTCGGGCAGGAAGATCGCGCTGTTGCTCGCGGTGAGCAGTTCCTTCGCATGCCTAGCGATGCCGGTCATCACGTTGGACAGCTCCAGCGACGACGACAAGTCGCGCCCGACCTCGGCCAGCGCGCTCGATTCGCGCCCACGCCGCTGCACTTCCTGGAACAGGCGCGCGTTTTCCAGTGCGACGCCCAGGCTGCCCGCCACCGTGCTTACGAGCCGTTCCGCTTCCGGGCCGAACGCGTTCTCCCGTTGGTGGTCCTCGATCGCGACGTAGCCGATCAGCCGCTCGCCGACCATCATTGGCGCACCGAGCAGTGAAATGGCGCGATCCGTCCCCGGCTGCACCGGAATCCCGAGCTGCGCTTGTTCGGCGTGCGAGCCGACCACGAACACGCGCGGGCGGCGGACCATGTCGTCGAGAAACGTCCCAGGCTCGACCTTGCGCGTCGTGCGCGGCAGGCGCATGCCGTGTTCGACGGCGTAGAGCTGCACGAGCGCAAGGTTCGGCTCGTCCCACCAGAAGATGCTGAGATCGGCCGTGTCGAACGCCGTGCGAAGCTTCTCGCCGACCAGCCCCACGATCGCGTCGAAGTCCAGCGAGCCGGCGATGCCCTGCTGAATACCGTTGATGACGGCGAGCTCGGCGTTGCGCTGTTCCGTTTCCTTCAGCAGCCGCTGCGTCTCGTCGAAGAGACGTGCGTTCTCCAGCGCCACACTCATGCTGGCGGCAAGTGTTTCGAGCAGGCGCACCTGCGCCTCGCCATAGGCGTGCTCGCGGCGCGTATCGGAGAGCTGGATCAGACCGCGCACCTGCTCGCCGGACTTCAGCGGCACGATCAACTGCGATTTCGCTAGGTCCTTGACCTCCGCCATCAGGGACGAGCCCATCCGCGCCGCTTCCTCGCGGAAGTTCTCATTTACCACGTGGGTGCGACCGGTGCGGATGACGTGCGCGCCAAAACCCTTGTCTCCCAACGGATGCGGTGCAATCGACTGGCGCCCCTCGTAGAAGGCGTAGGGATGGCTCACCATGTCGGAGGCGGCGTCGTAGACGCGAATGCCGACGAATGAGCCGGGAAAGACCTCGCGCAGCTTCTCGCCCACCACCTCGTACACGCCCTGTAGCGTCAGCTCGCCGGCCAGCGCCTGCTGCACGGCGTTGATGATGGCGAGCTCCGCCGCGCGCTGCTCGGTGCGCGCGTTCGACGCCTTCAGCTCCGCGGTGCGTTCCTCGACCTTGCGTTCCAGGCCCTCCGTGAAGCGTAGGTTGGCAAGCGCGATCGCCGCCTGCGACGCCAGCATCGCCAGCAGGTCGCGGTCAGTGTCGTGGAGCCGGCCGAAGGCGCCTTCCAAGTCGCAGTACAGGTAGCCGAGCACTTCCTGTTGCGCGATCAGCGGCGCGACGAGGCAGCTGCGCTGGTCGATCTCGTCCGCGCCGTCCGGGCCGTGCCGCAGCCGCGTCGTGCGCAGGCTTTGCGCCTCGTCGAGCCACGGCGTGACCGCAGCAAGCAGCGGCTGCGCGGTCTCGCCGCGCGGCACCAGTGAGCCTGCGAGCGTGCGCGCCGCGTGCTGCTGCAGCACGAGCAGCACGCGCTGTGCGCCGAAGAGTTCAGCGACTTCCTCGATCAGGAACTCGTGCAACTCAGGCTCGCTGCGTAGCGCGTTCAGGCGCAACCCGGTATCGACCAGGCGCTCGACCGGCTCGCGCAGGTCGGCCCGCGTGGCGAGATGCATGGTGTATTGCCTGATCGGCAGGCGTTGCTTCCGCGCCTGTGCAATCCACGCGCGCAGCAACTCCGCGTGGTGCTCGGGTGCATGCAGGTAGCTGCGGCGCAGACCCTCGTCGCTCAGCGTCGCGATGTTGGCCACCAGCAGGCGGTACGCCTCGCGCAGCGCTCGACCGGCCTCGGCCCGCTGTCCGTTCGCGATCAGCGCGCGATGGTGATGCCACCACACGACGGCATTGGATACGAAACCTCCGCCGCCGGCGCCGGTCAGCGTTTGCTGCGTTCGCACCGCGCGCGTCGAATACGTCAGTGCCGCCGCGCGATCACCGCTGCTCAACTGCCAGTCTGCAACTCTGCTGAGCAACTCAGGTCGCGCCCAGGCCCACTGTGACGGCAGCCGCTCGATCAGGGCGGTCATGCGCTCGATTGCGGCGCGGTAGCGGCCACGGCGGCCGTCCAGGTGTGCAGACGCCGCCTCGACCATCACCGCGTTGTGGGGCATCGGGTCCTGCACGTGCATGGCGCGCTCGCGCTCGAACACCCGCGCGGCTTCGTCCACGCGCCCCATGAAGAGCTCCAGGAGACCGAGGATGTTCAAGCCGTTCACCGCCTCGGCAGGCCGCAGCGCATGGTTCTTGATGTCGTTGCAGTGCCCCACCATGCGCCGCGCGCGGCGGTAAAGCCCGAGCCGACCATAGAGCAGGCTGAGGTTGTTGTAGAGGCTTGCCTGTCCAAGCCGGTCGCCGGCGTCGACGAAGGCCTGCAGGGCAGCGTTGAGTCCTCGCACGCGCTCCGCAAGATCCGCGGCACCGCTCGTCAACGTGTTCAGCCCAAAGCCCTCGCCCATACGGTCGCCCGCGCCGCGGGCCAGCTCGACCGCGCGGCGCGCGATCGCGCGGTGCTGATCGGTGTCTGCCTGGTACAGGCGTATCGCGGCAATGATGCGCAACGCGCGGCCCTGCTGCATCGAATCGCCGAGCGCCTCGAAGCGTTCCAGCGCCTGCGTCGCGGTATCGGCTGCGACCACGTCGAACCGCGCGACCTGCGCCCATGCCTTAAGGAGCAGGGCGCGCGCGATCAGGCGGGGATCACGACTGCGACGCGCCGACACCAGGGCGTCCTCGGCTGCCGCGACCGCCTCGGCGGCGTAGCCGGTGCGCACCTGCACCAGCGCCCGGCAGCTCAGTGCGCGCGCACGCAAAGCCGGCGATCCATCCCGCGCGGCGATCGCCTGCATGGCCTCCACGTCGGCATCGGCGCGCACCACTTCTGCCATCGCCAGCAGGCTTTCGGCGCGCGCCTCCAGCAGATCGAAGCGATCCGTTTCCTTCACGGGTGACGCTGCCAGTGCCTCGGTCGCGCGCTCCACTGCCGGCTCGTGCCGGCCAGCTCGCGCAAGAGCCGCGATCTGCCGCAGAAGGTCAGCGTGCTTCATCCCGTGGTCTCACGCGCACCAGCGCCTCGATCAGCTCGTCGACACGGATCGGCTTGGTGATGTAGTCGTCCATGCCCGCGGCCAGGCACATTTCGCGATCGCCCTGCATCGCATTGGCGGTCATCGCCACAATGCGCGGACGCGCGCCAGCCGCCAGCGTGCCCACGATGCGCCGCGTGGCCTCCAGTCCGTCCATCTCGGGCATCTGCACGTCCATCAGCACCACGTCGTAGGTCTGACGCTGTACGGATTCGACCGCCTCGATGCCGTTGGACGCGAGGTCGGCGCGATACCCCATCTGCTGCAGCAGGCGCA
>JBAIYN010000679.1:0-2077 GCA_037915775.1 Burkholderiales bacterium
ACGGTCATTGAAGATGCCGCGCACGCACTCCCCGCCGGTTACCGCGGCCGGCGCATCGGGACGATCGGTGACCTCACCGCGTTCAGCTTTTACGCCACGAAGAACCTGACCACCGGGGAAGGCGGCATGCTGACCATGGCCGATGACGCGTTGGTGGAGCGCTTGCGGCCGCGGCGCCTGCACGGCATGAGCCGCGATGCCTGGCGGCGCTACAGCGCCGAAGGCGCATGGCGTTACGACGTGTCTTACCCTGGCTTCAAGTACAACATGACCGACACCGCTGCGGCCATGGGCCTGGTGCAGTTGCGCCGCTTGCCGGCCATGCACGCCCGGCGCCAGCGCCTGGCGGCACTGTACACCGAGGTGCTCTCCGACGTGCCGCAGTTGGTGCTCCCGAGGGTGCGGGCGGAGGTCGAGTCGGCGTGGCATCTGTACGTCGTGCGCCTGCGCCCGGAGACGGTGCGCATCCATCGCGACGCGCTCATCGAGCTTCTGAAGCCAGAAGGCATTGGTGCGGGGGTGCACTTCATTCCCCTGCATCTGCATTCGTACTACCGCGACGCTTTCGGCTATCGTCCCGAGGACTTTCCGGTCGCATCGAAGGCGGGGGAGACCGTCCTCTCTCTGCCGTTCTTCACGCTGATGTCCGACGACGATGTCCGCTACGTTGCCAACACACTACGGAGAATCCTGCATGCAAATGAAAGTTGAGCTCCCCATTGCGCCCGTGTTCCCTGTTCAGTGGAAGAGTCGTCAGAAAGGAACGGTTGCGGGCAGAAACCGGCTGTGCTAAGCGCCCGCCGTTACAGGTTGCAAAACATGGTTGGTGCACCATCGAACAGCGAGCGGGTTCTCCGCGCGGTAAACGTGTTTTATGAAGAAAATCCCTTCCCGGGATTCGACGTCAGCAAGTACAAGACGCGCGACGACTTGGTCCGCCAGGCCAGTTGGTGGGCGCGCAAGCTCGATGCCGAGATTCCGTTCGACTGCGACGTCATCGACGTCGGCTGCGGCACGGGTCAACTGGCGTGCTTGCTCGGCCTGAAGGGCCGGCGGATGGTCGGCGTGGACTACTCGCAGCATTCGCTGGATCTGGCGACGTCCCTGCGTGACAAGTTTCACTTGAACAACGTCAAGTTCCAGCGGGAGAACATTCTGGAGCTCAGTCTGCCGGACGCGAGCTTCGACTACGTGTTCTGCAACGGTGTCCTGCATCACACCAGCGACCCGTACGGGGGCTTCCGCCATCTGGTGCGCATTGCGCGCCCCGGGGCGTTCATCGTCGTCGGGCTGTACAACAGCTACGGGCGGCTGATGCTGCACGTCCGCCGGCGTTGGGTGCGGCTCAAGCTACGGTTCGATGCGAAAGCCAAGGAACGGGCCCTGAAGAAGCAACTCGTGCGCATGGAAAACGATCAGGAAAAGCTGCGCACCTGGTGGGCGGATCAGTACGAGCATCCGCACGAGAGCACGCATACGGTCGACGAGGTCCTCCGCTGGTTTGCCCGCAACGGCGTGTCTTACGTCAGCTCGTTCCCGAAGATCGAGCTGTTTTCCGCCTCCGACGTTGAAAAAGTCTTCAAGCCGCGCCGTTCGACGCGTGCCGCCAACAACGCCCTGGCACATGTCTTGGTCCAGACGGGCTGGATTCTCACCCAAAACGACGGCGGCGGTTACTTCGTGATCGTAGGCCAGAAGGTTGCCTAGCACCAATGGATATTCTTGGAATCTCTGCATTTTACCATGACGCCGCGGCGTGCTTGCTGCGCGACGGCGAGATCGTGGCGGCGGCTTCCGAAGAACGCTTCACGCGCAAGAAGCACGACGCCGATTTCCCGGAACATGCTATCCGCTATTGCCTCGACGAGGGCAGGGTCCGCGTCGATGACCTGGCCTATGTGGGTTTCTACGAGAAGCCCTTCGTCAAGTTCAAGCGCATCCTGTACACGCACCTGGCGTGTTACCCCTTCTCGTTCCGGCCGTTCTTGAAAGCCCTTCCCTCGTGGATGCGCGAGAAGCTCATCATCCCGTCGCTGATTCGACAGAAGCTCGGTTACGACGGTCAAGTGCTGATGAC
>JBAIYN010000352.1:0-3948 GCA_037915775.1 Burkholderiales bacterium
AGGGACCGAAAACGCGAGTCCATGCGCCTGCCCGGCACCGTGATACGGATCCTGGCCGAGGATCACCACGCGCACGCCGGTAAACGGCGTGACTTCCAGCGCGTGCAACGGCCGCGGCGGAAACACACTGGCACCGGCGGCGACGCGCGCATCGACGAAGGCGCATAGCGCCGCGCACGCCGGCGAGGCGGTGAAGGCAGACGTGCGCGCACGCCAGTCGGGGGGTAACGCGTCGAAATGCGCGGCGAGCGGACCCATGAAGCACGGAGGGATTTGCACCACGAAGCAAGGCTATCAGGCGGCGCCTCACATCCCCCTGCGCCGACGCGCGTGACACAATCCACCGACGATGAGCACGACTGCTACCGCCGCCAAGCCAGTTCCAAGCGCGCTGCCGCTGTCGCTGCTGCTGAACGTCGCGCACGCGCTCGACCACCTGGTGCTGCTGATCTTTGCCGCCGCGGTCGGCGTGATCGCGCAGGACTTCGGGTTTGCGCGCTGGGAGGACCTGATGCCCTATGCGACCGGCGCGTTCTTCGCGTTCGGACTCGGTGCGCTGCCGTCCGGCAAGCTGGGCGACTCCTGGGGCCGGCGGCCGATGATGCTGACCTTCTTCTTCGGTCTCGGCGGCGCGCTGTTCCTGACCGCCTTCGCGCAGAGTGCCTGGCAGCTCGGTCTCGCATTCACGCTGGTGGGCGTGTTTGCCTCGATCTACCACCCGGTCGGCATCCCGATGCTGCTGCAGAAGACGCAGACGCCGGGCCGGGTGATCGGCGTCAACGGGCTGGCCGGCAACCTCGGCATCGCGCTGGCCGCGCTGCTGACCGGGTTGCTGGTCAAGTACTTCGGCTGGCGCAGCGCGTTCGTGGTGCCGGGCCTGCTGTCGATCGCGTGCGGCGTGCTGTTCGCACGCGTGGCCGACGAGGGCGAGCCGCCCGCGCGCCGGACCGCGACGAAGACCGCCGTGCCGCTCGATTCACTCGCGCGCGCCTTCGCGGTGATCACGCTGACGGCGACGACCGGCAACCTGCTTTTCAACTTCACCACCAACGGCAACGGCGAACTGCTGCGCGACCGGATGGCGGCGCTCGTGACCGACCCCGCCGCGCTCGGCCTGCTGCTCGCCGGCGTCTACACGGTCGCATCCTTTGCGCAACTGATCGTGGGCCGCCTGATCGACCGCTATCCGATCAAGCGCCTGCTGCTGGCGATCGCGCTGCTGCAGATCCCGCTGTTCGTCGCGGCCGCGCACGCGCAGGGCTGGGGGTTCTACCTGCTGGCGATCGCGTTCATGGCCTTCGTGTTCGGCGCGATCCCGTTCACCGACGCAATGATCGTGCGCTTCGTCGACGACCGCATGCGCTCGCGCGCCTCGGGCATGCGGATTGCGATCTCCTTCGGCATCAGTTCGGCCGCGGTGTATGTCCTCGGGCCGCTGGTGAAGGCGGCAGGCTTCGATTCCCTGCTGCTGATGCTGGCCGGCATCGCCGCCTTGACGGTGCTGGCAGCGGCCGCGCTGCCGGCCGTTGCGCATCGTTAGCCGAACAGTCGCGCCAGTTCGACCCCGGGGTCCGGCGCGCGCATGAACGCCTCGCCGACCAGGAATGCGTTCACGCCGGCACCGCGCATCACGGCGACATCGTTCGGGTGCACGATCCCGCTCTCGGTGATCACGAGCTTGCCGGTCGGGATCTGGCCCAGCAGACCGGTCGTGGTCTCCAAGGACACCTCGAAGGTCCTCAGGTTGCGGTTGTTGATGCCGATCAGCGCCGTATCGAGCGTCAGTGCGGTCTCGAGCTCATGCGCATCGTGCACCTCGACCAGCACGTCCATGCCGTAGCTTTGCGCGGCGCGTTCGAGATCGCGCAATTCATGCGCATCGAGCGCGGCGACGATCAGGAGGACGCAGTCGGCGCCGAGCACGCGCGCCTCCGCGACCTGATACTCGTCGACGATGAAGTCCTTGCGCAGAGCCGGCAGGCCGCTCGCCTGCCGCGCCTGATCGAGATACTCCGGCGCGCCCTGGAAGAACTGCACGTCGGTCAGCACCGACAGGCAGGCCGCGCCGTGGTGCGCGTAACTCGCGGCGATCGCGGCGGGGTCGAAATCCGCGCGCAGCACCCCCTTGGACGGCGATGCCTTCTTGATCTCGGCGATCACTGCCGGAAGCCCGCGGGCGATCTTCGCGCGCAGCGCGCCTTCGAACGAGCGCACGTCGCACCGCTGCTCGGCACGCCGCTGCAGAGCTGCGAGCGGCTCGCGTGCACGGGCGCGCGCGACTTCCTCATGCTTGACCGCCAGGATCCTGCGCAGGATGTCGCTCATCGAAGGGAATCAGGCGGCGAGCTTCTGGGTGGCGGCGACGAACTGGTCGAGCTTGCGCCGCGCCGCACCGCTGGCGATCGCCTCGCGCGCCATGCGGATACCGTCGTCGATCGATCCCGCGACGTCGGCCGCATATAGTCCGACCGCGGCGTTCAGCGTCACGATCTCGCGCGGCGTGCCCTGCACGTTCTCCAGCGCCTCCAGCACCATCGCGCGCGATTCGGTCGCGTTGGTCACCTTCAGCCCGCGGTTGGACACCATGCTCATGCCGAAATCCTCGGGATGGATTTCGTATTCGCGCACATCGCCGTTCTTGAGCTCCCCCACCATCGTCGCCGCGCCGAGCGAGACCTCGTCCATGCCGTCCTTGCCGTAGACGACCAGCACGTGCCGCGCGCCGAGTTGCTGCAGCACGCGCACCTGGATGCCGACCAGGTCGGGATGGAACACGCCCATCAGCTGGTTCGGCGCGCCGGCCGGGTTCGTCAGCGGACCGAGGATGTTGAAGATCGTCCGCACGCCGAGCTCCTTGCGCACCGGCGCGGCGTGCTTCATCGCCGCGTGGTGACTCGGCGCAAACATGAAGCCGATGCCGGTTTCCGCGAGGCAGGCCGCCACTTTCTCCGGCGCCAGGTTGATATTGGCGCCGAGCGCCTCGAGCACGTCGGCACTGCCCGAACTCGATGACACGCTGCGCCCGCCGTGCTTGGCCACGCGTCCGCCCGCCGCCGCGACCACGAACATCGCCGCGGTCGAGATGTTGAACGTATGTGCGGCATCTCCGCCGGTGCCGACGATATCGACCAGATGCTGATGATCCCCGACGTGCACCTTGGTGGCGAACTCGCGCATGATCTTCGCCGCGGCGGCGATCTCGCCAATCGTCTCCTTCTTCACGCGCAGCCCCATCGTGACCGCAGCGATCTGCACCGGCGTCAACTCGCCGCTCATCAGCTTGCGCCACAGCGACAGCATCTCGTCGTGGAAGATCTCGCGGTGCTCGATGCAGCGGACCAGCGCTTCGGTGGGGGTGATGGCCATTTCGGTTCTCCTCGATCAGTTCGGGCGCAGGAAATTGCGCAGCAGTTCGTGTCCGAATTCGGTGGCGATCGACTCCGGGTGGAATTGCACCCCCTCCACCGCCAGTGATCTGTGCCGCAGCCCCATGATCTCGCCATCGGCGGTCCACGCCGTGATCTCCAGGCATTCCGGCAGCGACGCGCGCTCGACCGCCAGCGAGTGATAGCGCGTCGCGATGAACGGCGACGGCAGGCCGCGGAACACGCCCACACCGGTGTGCTCGACCGGCGCGCACTTGCCGTGCATCAGCGTCTGCGCGCGAATCACCTTGCCGCCGAATGCGTGGCCGATCGCCTGGTGGCCCAGGCACACGCCGAGGATCGGGACGCTGCCCGCGAAGCGCTTCAGCACGTCGAGCGAGATGCCCGCCTCGGTCGGCGAACACGGTCCGGGCGAAATGCAGATGCGGTCCGGCTTCATCGCCGCGATCTCGTCGAGCGTGATCTCGTCGTTGCGCGCCACGCGCACTTCTTCGCCCAGCTCGCCGAAGTACTGCACCAGGTTGTAGGTGAAGGAATCGTAGTTGTCGATCATCAGCAGCAT
>JBAIYN010000577.1:0-4029 GCA_037915775.1 Burkholderiales bacterium
GCATCGAGCGGCAACGGGACGTCGATCCACCTGACCGGCGAACTGTTCAAGAGCATGACCGGCGTCTACATGGTGCATCTGCCGTATCGCGGCTCGGCGCCGGCACTGCAGGACCTGATCGCCGGCAACACGCAGGTGATGTTCGACAACCTCCCGTCCGCCCTGCCCCATATCCGCAGCGGACGATTGACCGCGCTGGCGGTGACATCGCACGAGCGCTCAGCAGCGCTTCCGAACGTGCCGACCATGGAAGAGGCCGCCGGCCTGAAGGAATTCGACGCGACCGCATGGTTCGGGCTCGTCGCGCCGGCCGGCACGCCGCGCGAGATCGTCAACAAGATCTACCAGGACGTCGCGAAGGTGCTGGCGACGCCGGAAATGCGCGAGAAGTTCGCCGCGCAGGGCGCGATCCCGGTCGGCAACACGCCGGATCAGTTTGCCACCTACATCCGCAGCGAGATTGCCAAGTGGACGCGCGTGGTGCAGTTCTCCGGCGCCAAGGTCGATTGAACCGCGGATTGCGCCGATGAAGGACGACCCTAAACCGCTGGCCGGCTATGGCGCGCGCCACTTCGGCTGGAGCGTGCGCGAGCGCGTCGCGACGATCACGCTGAACCGGCCGGAGAAGAAGAATCCGCTGACCTTCGATTCGTACGCCGAACTGCGCGACCTGTTCCGCGCGCTGGTCTACGCAACCGACGTCAAGGCAATCGTGATTGCGGGCGCCGGCGGCAATTTCTGCTCGGGCGGCGACGTGCACGAGATCATCGGCCCGCTGACACAGATGCCGATGCCGGAACTGCTGCGCTTCACGCGGATGACCGGCGATCTGGTGAAAAGCATGCGTGCGTGCCCGCAACCGATCGTGGCCGCGGTCGACGGCGTCTGCGCCGGCGCAGGCGCGATGGTCGCGCTGGCGAGCGACGTTCGGATCGGCACGCCGCTCGCGCGCACCGCTTTCCTCTTCGTGCGCGTCGGCCTGGCCGGCGCCGACATGGGCGCGTGCACGCTGCTGCCGCGCATGATTGGCCAGGGACGCGCGTCCGAGCTGCTGTTCACCGGCCGCGCGATGACGGCGGACGAGGGACTCGCGTGGGGCTTCTTCAGCCGCCTCGTCGCGCCCGAATCCGTGCTCGCCGAGGCGCAGGCGCTCGCCGCGCAACTGGCACAGGGGCCGACCTTCGCGCACGGAATGACGAAGACGATGCTCAATCAGGAGTGGAGCATGACGATCGAGCAGGCGATCGAAGCCGAAGCGCAGGCGCAGGCGATCTGCATGGCCACGCAGGACTTCCGGCGCGCCTTCGACGCGTTCGCGGCCCGGCAGACGCCGAAGTTCGAGGGCAACTGATCCGGATGCACGAGGAATCGCACCTTGACTGGCCGTTCTTCGACGACCGGCATCGAACGCTGGCCGCCGAGGTCGATGGCTGGGCGCGGGCCCATCTTGGCGGCGGGCACGACGAATCGGATGCCGATGCCGGCTGTCGCGCGCTCGTGACCGCGCTCGGCGCAGGAGGAATCCTGCGCTGGTGCGTCCCGGCCAACTACGGCGGTGCGATCGACCAACTCGATTCGCGCGCGCTGTGCCTGATCCGCGAGTCGCTCGCCTATCACGAAGGGTTGGCCGACTTCGCTTTCGCGATGCAGGGGCTCGGCTCGGGCGCGATCACGCTCAGCGGCAGCGATGCGCAGCGCCGCGCGATCCTGCCGCGCGTGGCGAACGGCAGCGCGATCATGGCGTTCGCGCTGTCGGAGCCGGAAGCGGGGTCCGACGTCGGCGCGATGAAATGCCGCGCGCAGCGCCGCAACCGCGCCTGGGTCCTCGACGGCGAGAAGACCTGGATCTCCAATGGCGGCATCGCCGATTTCTACACCGTGTTCGCGCGCACCGACCCCGATTCGTCCGGCGCCAGGGGCATCAGCGCCTTCATCGTGCCCGCCGACACGCCTGGACTGCGTATCGCCGAACGCATCGACGTGATCGCGCCGCACCCGCTCGCGCGGTTGGCGTTCGAAGGTTGCCGCGTGCCGGCGGAGAACCTGCTCGGCGAGGAAGGCGCCGGCTTCAAGCTGGCGATGGCCACGCTGGACATCTTTCGCGCGTCGGTCGCGGCAGCGGCGCTGGGGTTCGCGCGCCGCGCGCTCGACGAGGCACTCGCCTATGCCGGCGCGCGTCCGATGTTCGGCGCGACTCTCGCCGATCTCCCGGTCGCGCAGTCGAAGCTCGCCGACATGGCCACCGCGATCGACGCCGCCGCGCTGCTGATCTACCGCGCCGGCTGGCTGCGCGACGTGCGGCGCCAGCGCACCACGCGCGCGGCGGCGATGGCCAAGATGACCGCCACCGAATCCGCGCAGCGCGTGATCGACGACGCGGTGCAGCTCTTCGGCGGGCTGGGCGTGAAGAAGGGATCGGTCGTCGAGCGGCTCTACCGCGAGATCCGCGCGCTGCGCATCTACGAGGGCGCCACCGAGGTACAGAAGCTCGTGATCGCCCGCGACCTCCTCAAATCGAACAAGAACCGATGAGCGCACACATCGACACCTTTGCCCGCGACCACCTGCCGCCGCGCAGCGAATGGCCGGAATTCCTCTTCGATCGTCCCGAGTACCGCCACCCCGAGCGGCTCAACGCAGCGGTCGAGCTGCTCGACCGCACTGTCCAGCGCGGCTGGGGCCGGCGCATCGCGCTGCGCACGGTCGTCAACGGCAAGGTGGTGACCTGCACCTACGAGCAGCTGACTGCGCAGGTGAACCGGATCGCGCGCGTTCTGATCGAGGACCTGAAGCTGGTGCCGGGCAACCGGGTGCTGCTGCGCGGCCCCAACAATCCAATAATGGCCGCCAGCTGGCTCGCGGCGGTCAAGGCGGGGCTGGTCGCGGTCGGCACGATGCCCCTGCTGCGCGCGCGCGAGCTGAAGCCGATCATCGACAAGGCGCAGATCTCGGCCGCGCTGTGCGACGTGCGGCTGAAGGAGGAACTCGCGCACAATCTCGACCCCTCTTCGGAGTTCTTCACGCCGACGCTGAAGCAGGTGCTGTTCTTCAACGACGGCCGCCCGGGATCGCTCGATGCGCGCGCCGCCGGCAAGCCGGTCGACTACGACGGCTGCGACACGCACCGCGACGACGTGGCGATGATCGCTTTCACGTCGGGCACCACCGGCGTGCCGAAGGGGACGATGCACTTCCATCGCGACATCCTGATCATGTCGGATGCATTCCCGCAGCACGTGCTGAAGCCGGAGCCCGACGACATCTTCTGCGGCACGCCGCCGCTGGCGTTCACGTTCGGACTCGGCGGGATGCTGACGATGCCGCTGCGCGCGGGCGCCAGCGTGGTGCTGGCGGAAAAGCTTGCGCCGGATTCGCTGCTCGAGCTGATCGCGCAGACGCGGGCGACGGTCGTCTTCACCGCCCCGACGATGTACCGCCAGTGCGCGCTGCTGTTGAAGGACGCCGCGCGGGGACTTGCGGTGCCGTCGCTGCGCAAGAGCGTGTCGGCCGGCGAGGCGCTGCCCGACGCGACACGCCAGCTGTGGAAGGAGGCGACCGGCATCGAGATGATCGACGGCATCGGCGCCACCGAGATGATCCACATCTTCATCTCCGCCGCCGGCGCCGACGTGCGGCGCGGCGCGATCGGCAAAGTCGTGCCCGGCTACGTCGCGCAGGTGGTGGACGACGCGATGCGGCCGCTGCCGCCGGGCACGCTGGGCAAGCTCGCCGTCAAGGGCCCGACCGGCTGCCGCTATCTGGCCGATCCGCGCCAGAGAAACTACGTGAAGCAGGGCTGGAACCTGCCGGGCGACACGTTCTCGATGGATGCCGACGGCTACTTCACCTATCACGCGCGCTCGGACGACATGATCATCTCGGCCGGCTACAACATTGCCGGACCCGAGGTCGAAAGCGCGTTGCTGCTGCACCCGGCGGTGGCCGAATGCGCGGTGGTCGGCGCCGACGATCCCGAACGCGGGCAGATCGTCAAGGCGTTCGTGGTGCTGGCTCCCGGGATGGCGGGCG
>JBAIYN010000002.1:0-2308 GCA_037915775.1 Burkholderiales bacterium
ACGCTGATGACCGTGGAGACGCCGCCGTCGCCGGCGGCGATCTCCTCCAGCGCGACCGCGAGCGCCGTGTAGTCCATGCCGGCGCCGCCGTACTGCTCCGGCACCGCGATGCCAAACGCGCCGAGCGCGGCGAGTTCCTTCAGCGCTTCCTTCGGAAACGTGTGATCGCGGTCCCACTGCGCGGCGAACGGCGCCAGCCGCGCCTTGGCGAACTCGCGCAGGCTGTCGCGCAACAGCCGGTGTTCTTCGTTGAGCATGGGACGACTCTTTCGGAAGTCAGGACTTCAGCACCCAGGCGGCGCGGCGGCGCTTGATCACGACGCCGACGATCGCGCCGGCGCACATCGCGGCCAGAAGGATCGGGCCGCCGCCGATCACGCCCGACAGCAGCAGCACCGTCGACAGCCACCGGAAGAAGTCCTCGATCGGAAACCAGACCGCGGTCGCGAGCATGGAAACTCCGAACCACGACAGCAGCGCAACCAGCAGTCCGCGCGACAGCGACTGGCCGACCGTCGCCACGTGCTTCTCCGCGCCCTGGTAGACGAACAGCGCGAACAGCGCCGCCGACAGCCCCGGCACGACCACGAACACCCAGCGGTTCACGCCGCTTTCTTTGGCGAACTCGATCAGCGTGAAGTGCAGGCTGGCTGCCGCGATGCCGCCGCAGATCCCGAACAGCAGAGCGGCGATCACCGGCAGCGAAAGCGACCTCACGCGACGATTGTCCTTATGGCGGGCAGCGGGTTTGGAAACGCGGGCCGCATTCTCGCGCGTTTCAGCGCCGGCGGCACGCGGTGACTTCGATTTCCAGCGCCATGCGCGGATCGATCAGCCCGCAGATGATCGCGGTGGCCGCCGGCCGCGCGCGGGCGAACACCTCGCCGAAGATCGGCGCGACCTTCTCGAACAGCGCCGCGTCGGTCAGGTAGTAGCGCGCGCGCACCACGTCGTCGAGGGTGCAGCCGGCCTGCTCGAGCGCCGCCGCGATGTTGCGCAGGCACTGCTGGCACTGCACCAGCGGGTCCGGGTCGATGCGCATCGTCGCGTAGTCGAACCCGGTCGTGCCGGACACGTGTACGTAATCTCCCTCGACGACCGCGCGGCTGTAGCCGGCGACGGCCTCGAACGACGACCCCGACGAGATCAGGCGTCGATCCATGCTGCCCTCCGTTACCAGGCGAGTTGCTCGCCGTTGTAGTTCAGGAACTTGCCGTTATGCGACGCATTGGCGGCGGCGATCACGCGTCGCATGCTGGCGACGCTGTCGCGCGGCTCCAGCTCGGCCTCGGGTCCGCCCATGTCGGTGCGCACCCAGCCGGGATGGAACGCCATGCACACGACTCCCTGCGGGCCGAGCTCGAGGGATGCCGCCTTCAGCACGTTGTTCAGTGCCGCCTTGCTGGCGCGGTACAGCCAGCTGCCCGGCGCGGTCATCAGCGCGGTCGATCCCATCTTGCTCGACATCACCACCAGCTTGCCGCGTGCCTGCAGCAACGACGGCGCGAGGATCGGCAGCAGCTGCATCGGTGCGCGCACGTTGGTGTGCATCACGAGGTCGAAATCGGCCGGCGTGGGCGCGACCATGCGCTCGGTGCGCGGGCGGATCGACACGCCGGCGTTGATGATCGCCAGATCGACCGGCTCGCCGTCGAGGTGCCAGGCGAGCGCGGCGATGCCGGTCGCGTCGGTGACGTCCAGTTCGATCGACTTGGCGCCCAGCGCGCGCAGCGCGCCGGCGTCTTCCGGGTTGCGGTGGGTGGCGAGCACCCGGGCGCCGTCACCGGCGTACTGGCGCGCGAACTCGAGCCCGATCCCGCGCGAGGCGCCGATGACGAGGACGGTCGACACGCGCGGTTAGCTCGTGCCGACCGCCGGCTCGCAGCCGTCGCCAGCGCTCACAGCATCTCCACGGCGAGCGCGGTCGCCTCGCCGCCGCCGATGCACAGCGCCGCGATGCCGCGCTTGCCGCCGGTCTTCTTCAGCGCCCCGAGCAGCGTGACCACGATGCGCGCGCCGGAGGCGCCGATCGGGTGGCCGAGCGCGCAGGCGCCGCCGTGGATGTTGACCTTCTCGTGCGGGATGTTGTGCTCCCTCATCGCCGCCATCGTGACCGCGGCAAACGCCTCGTTGACTTCCCACAGGTCGACCTGCTCGGACTTCCAGCCGACCTTCTTCAGCACCTTGTCGATCGCGCCGACGGGCGCGGTGGTGAACCACTCGGGCGCCTGCGCGTGCACCGCGTGCGCCAGCACGCGCGCGATCGGCTTGCAGCCCATCTTGTCGGCGGTCGACTGCCGCATCATCA
>JBAIYN010000499.1:0-1837 GCA_037915775.1 Burkholderiales bacterium
TCGTCGCCGGAGAGTCCGAGATCGACCGCGAAATCGACGGTGCCGAAGGCGAGCCTTTGCACCCCGGACGCGGCTGCGATCGCCTCGACGTTCTGCACGCCGCGCGCGGTTTCGATCAGCGCGATCAGCGCAACCCCGGACAGCTGCCGGCACACGTCGGCAATCTGCGCCGGGTCCTCAGCCTTCGGCAGCATCACACAGGCAAGGCCAGTGCGGCGCGCCAGAGCGAGGTCATCGCTGTACCACGGTGTGGACGCGTCGTTGATGCGCAGCACGAGGCGGTCGCGCGCCGCCGGCGCAGTAACCCAGCGCTCGATCGCGGCGCGTGCGGCCGCCTTGTGGTCCGGCGCAACCGCGTCCTCGAGATCCAGTATCACGGCGTCGGCGCCGCCGGCCAGCGCCTTGTCGAAGCGCTCCGGCCGGTCGCCGGGAACGAACAGATAGGTGACAGGAAGCATGCGGTTGATTGCGTCTTCGGGTGCCGCCGGCGGCCGCGTCAGTCGCCTTCCTTGAAGGCCTCTTCGCGCCTGGACTGGATCGCCGGCAACGCGACGATCACCAGCAGCGCGGCGGCGGCGATCAGCAGTCCCAGCGACAGCGGGCGCGTGACGAACGTCGACCAGTCCCCGCGCGACAGCAGCATCGCGCGCCGCAGGTTTTCCTCCATCATCGGCCCGAGGATGAAGCCGAGGATCAGCGGCGCCGGCTCGCACTTCAGCTTGTAGAAGACGTAGCCGACCACGCCGAACACGGCGGTCTGCATCACGTCGAAAGTCGTGTTGTTGACCGCGTATACGCCGATCGAGCAGAACACCAGGATCATCGGATACAGCAGCCGGTACGGCACCTTGAGCAGCTGCACCCACAGCCCGATCAGCGGCAGATTCAGGATCACCAGCATCGCGTTGCCGATCCACATCGACGCGATCAACCCCCAGAACAGCGCGGGGTTGCTGGTCATCACCTGCGGGCCCGGCTGGATGTTGTGGATCGTCATCGCGCCGATCATCAGCGCCATCACCGCATTCGGTGGAATGCCGAGCGTGAGCAGCGGAATGAAGGACGTCTGCGCCCCCGCGTTGTTGGCCGACTCCGGCGCCGCCACGCCGCGGATGTTGCCCTTGCCGAACGCGATGTCCGCCTTCTTCTCGCTGATCTTCTTCTCCGCGGTGTAAGAAGCGAAGGAGGCCAGCAGCGCGCCGCCGCCCGGGAGGATTCCGAGCAGAGAGCCGATCACGGTGCCGCGTCCGATCGCAGGCAGCGAATAGACAAACTCCTTCGCGTTGGGCAGCAGGGAGCCGATCTTGCTGGTGAAGACCTCGCGATGCTCCTTCTTCTCCAGGTTCGCGATGATCTCGGCGAAGCCGAACACACCCATCGCCACGCCGACAAAGCCCAGGCCGTCGGTCAGTTCCGGCACGTCGAAGGAGTAGCGCGCCACGCCGGAATTGACGTCGGTGCCGACCAGGCCGAGCAGCAGGCCGAGGATGATCATCGCGACCGCCTTGATCAGGCTGCCCGAGGCCAATACCACGGCGCCGATCAATCCGAGCACCATCAGCGAGAAGTATTCGGCGGGGCCGAACTTGAAAGCCAGTTCGGTCAGAGGCGGTGCGAATGCCGCGATCAGCACCGTGGCAAAGCAGCCGGCGATGAACGAGCCGATCGCCGCGATGCCGAGCGCCGCGCCGGCGCGGCCGCGGCGCGCCATCTGGTAGCCGTCGATGCAGGTGACGACGGAAGAGGCCTCGCCGGGAATGTTGACCAGGATCGAGGTGGTCGAGCCGCCGTACTGAGCGCCGTAATAGATGCCGGCCAGCATGATCAGCGCCGACGT
>JBAIYN010000092.1:0-8969 GCA_037915775.1 Burkholderiales bacterium
ATGCCGGGGATCTCGTGCACGTATTCGAGCAGAAGTGCAAAGTCGGCCGGTTGCCCGCCCGCCATGGTGCCGACGTAGGCGTTCACGTTCTGGCCCAGCAGCGTGATTTCCTTCACGCCGTGGGCCGCCAGGTCGGCGATATCGGTCAGGACGTCATCCAGCGGCCGCGAAATTTCTTCGCCGCGTGTGTACGGAACCACGCAGAAGCTGCAGTACTTGCTGCAGCCCTCCATGATCGAAACGAAAGCGCTCGCACCTTCCACGCGCGCCGGCGGCAGATGATCGAACTTCTCGATCTCTGGAAAGGAGACGTCGATCTGGGGCTTGCCGGTTCTGCGCCGCTGCGCAATCAGCTGCGGCAGGCGATGCAGCGTCTGCGGGCCGAACACCACGTCGACGTATGGCGCGCGCGCCACGATTGCCGCACCTTCCTGACTGGCGACACAGCCGCCCACGCCGATCACGAGATCCGGCTTGCGGCGCTTCAGATTCTTCACGCGGCCGAGGTCGGAGAAGACCTTCTCCTGCGCCTTTTCGCGCACCGAACACGTGTTGAAAAGGATGATGTCGGCGTCGTCTGGATCGTCGGTCGGCTGCACGCCGTGCGCCGCATCGAGCACGTCGGCCATCCTGGCCGAGTCGTACTCGTTCATCTGGCAGCCGAACGTGCGGATGTAGAGCTTCTTGGTCGTCATCTGTCGCGAGGCCGGTTTAGAGCCGGGGGCGAGGGATCAAACGGGCAGTGTAGCCGCGTCGATCGTCAGCGTCGGTTCGCCTCTTCCGGGGTCAGGATCCAGATCGTGCGGACCTGTCCCAAGCCGTCGACCTGGTAACGCACCAGTGCGTCGGCCGTGACCTGGTTGGGAGTCACCGTGAGGTTGTTTGCGTTCAGGATGCGCGCGCCCGGCGCCATCCGCATGACCTTGCCGTCGATCTTTACGGCCCCCATTTCGATCGCGTCGATCCGACCGCGCTTGGTGTCGGCCGGTATCGTGCGTATCGATACCTGCGCCGCCACGCCCACGCAGGCAAGGAAGCCGATCAAAGCGACGAGCCAGCGTGTCATGGCGCGCGACGCAGCAAGAAGTGGTGGCGGATCAGGGACTCGAACCCCGGACACAAGGATTATGATTCCTCTGCTCTAACCAGCTGAGCTAATCCGCCGTGGTTAAACGCACCGCGCTGGTACCGCGGCGAGGCAAGCGAGGCGCGGATTATCTGCATTCACCGCGGCGGGGTCAAATCGCCGCTGCGATCCGTTCTCAGCGGTCCAGACGCAGCGTTGGCGGCGCGGCAGCGACGTG
The DNA here is from genome assembly GCA_037915775.1 of Burkholderiales bacterium. Classification (GTDB taxonomy): domain Bacteria; phylum Pseudomonadota; class Gammaproteobacteria; order Burkholderiales; family Burkholderiaceae_F; genus JAKOQB01. The sequence continues at coordinate 1,305 of JBAIYN010000092.1, forward strand.
GGTGAAGTCGACCGTTATGCGCGTTCCGGGCGCGTCGGCAGAATGGCTGTTCGGATTGTTGCTCACACGCAGCTGCGCATCGTGCTGGTCCACGATTTCGCGCACGATCGCCAGCCCGAGCCCGCTGCCGTCCACGTTGGTTCCGAGCACCCGGTAGAAGCGTTCGAACACGAGCGCGCGCTCGTTTTCCGGAATGCCGGGGCCAGTGTCTTCCACCTCCAAGCGTACGAGCCCGGGTGAGGGTTCGACCCGCACCGTGACGGTCCCGCCTGCGGGCGTGTAGTGCAGCGCATTGTCGACCAGGTTCTTCAGCAGCTCCCGCAAGGCCATCGGCACGCCGATGATGCGGGTCGACGCGGCCATCGCTTCGGGCGCCTCGAAGCCGAGGTCGATCGAGCGCGCGAGCGCCTGCGGCACGAAATCGCGCACCAGATCGCGTGCCAGCTGTCCGACATCGACGATCTCGAATGCGCCGAGATCGGTGGCCTGGTGTTCGGTGCGCGCCAGCGCGAGCAGCTGGTCGATCAGGTGCGTGGCGCGCGCGCTCGATTCGGCGATCTGGTGCAGGCTGCGGCGCAGCTGCTGTGGGTCGGTCTCGCGCAACGCCAGTTCCGCCTGTGTTCGCAGTCCGGCCAGCGGCGTCTTCATCTGATGCGCCGCGTCGGCGAGAAACCGCTTCTGCGCCTGCAAGGATCGGGTCAGCCGCTCCAGCAGCTCGTTGAACGAATTCACCAGCGGCGCCAGCTCATCCGGGGCGGCCCTTGGATCGATCGGTGACAAATCATCGGGACGCCGGGCGCGGATCCGTGCCTGCAGCGCGTTCAGCGGCGCCAGGCCGCGCGTCAGCGCGAACCAGACCAGCGCGACCGCGACGGGAAGCACGATGAATTGGGGAATGATGACCCCGCGGATGATGTCGTTGGCAAGCCGTGAGCGGTCGTCCAGCGTCTCGGCCACCTGCACCAGCGCGGGCTGCACGCGGCCCGCGCTTGGAAATTCGACCCATGAGTAAGCGACGCGCACCTCGTTGCCGCGCATGTGGTCGAAGCGGAAATTGACGACGCCCGGCTTGGGCGGTTCGTCTTCGGGCGGCAGTGGAAGATCCCGTTCCCCAGCGACGAGTTCGCCGCGCAGACCCAGAACCATGAAGTTCGCGCTCTCGCCCGACTCCCTTCGCAGCACGTCGCGGGCGGGAATCGGCAGCTGCAGTGACACCTGGCCCCGGTACTCCTTCAGGTAATCGGACAGAAGCTCGACGTTCTCGGTCAGCGTGCGGTCGAAGGGTGTGTTTGCGATCGACTGCGCGACCAGATAGGTGATCGTCACGCTCATCGGCCAGAGCAGCAGCAGCGGCGCGAGCATCCAGTCGAGGATCTCGCCGAACAGCGAACCCTGCTCGCTGCCGAGCCGAAGAGGGTTGACGAAGGAACTCGGTGTCGATGCCGACCGGGCCGGGCTGTTGTCCGTGGTGTCCCTCTGGCGGTGGCTGCGCAGAATCGATGCCATCGCCCTCAACCCTGCCCGGCCTGTCGCGGGCTTGTCGCTGGAATCAGTCGGGTCGATCGGCCGCGTCTCGTCGGGCATGCCGTGATCTGTCGGGTGATCTGTGGCGCGCGCTGCCGTACGAAATGCTCGGGTTTCGACGCGGGCCGGCTTCAGTGCGCACGGCCGGGTGCCGCGTTGCCGTTGACTTCGGTCGCGTCGCTGTTGATCCGTTCGAGGCAATAGCCCAGACCGCGGACCGTGACGATCCTGATGCCGCCCGGTTCGATCTTCTTGCGCAGGCGATGCACGTACACCTCGATAGCGTTGTTGCTGACCTCCTCGCCCCATTCACACAGGTGATCGACCAGTGCTTCCTTGCTGACCAGTCGCCCCGAACGGGACAGCAGAATCTCCAGCAGGCCCAGTTCACGCCCGGACAGGTCGAGGGGCTTGTCGTTCAGCGACGCGACGCGTCCGACCTGATCGAGCGTCAGCGGGCCATGGCGAAAGAACGTCTGCACGCTGCCCATGCCCCGGCGCGTCAGCGCGCGCACGCGGGCTTCAAGTTCGGACAGTGCGAATGGTTTGGCCATGTAATCGTCGGCGCCGAGGTCGAGTCCCTTCACGCGCTGCTCGACGCTGTCGGCCGCGGTCAGGATCAGTACGGGCGTCCGCGTCTGGCGTGCCCGCATCCGCCGCAGCACCTCGAGGCCGGAAAGCCGGGGCAGGCCGATGTCCAGTATCAGAAGATCGAACGATTGCGCCGACAGTGCCGCATCGGCCGCTTCCCCGTTGCCGACCACGTCAACCGCATAGCCGCCGGCGCGCAGAGAGCGCGACAGGCCGTCAGCCAGCACCGGATCGTCTTCGGCAATGAGTATGCGCACTTGTTATGCTCGCTGCGCGAGCGAGGCCCGTACTCCTGCACATGCGGGCCGTACCGGCCTCCTGCGGCCTGATCCTCTTCCTCGTGCGGCCAGTCTAGTGCTGTGACAAGGTGCGTCGCAACCGGCGGATTCGATCGCCGGCGGCCGGCTTGACGACGATACTGGATGGATATACAGTGCCACTGTATATTGATTCAGTATCGAGCGGGCGGTCGATTTGGCGCGGCCCGTGTCAGGTGGTCTGGCGACGGCGGAAGGAGACGGCGATGGATGACGGAAGGAGCGCATTGGTGGCGGACAGCAAGGAGCGGCAAAAGGCCCTGGCGGCTGCGCTCGCTCAGATCGAAAAGCAGTTCGGCAAGGGCTCGATCATGCGCCTGGCCGACGGCGAGGTCGCGGAGGAGATCGATGTCGTGTCGACCGGTTCGCTCGGCCTCGACATCGCGCTTGGCATCGGTGGCCTGCCGCGCGGACGCGTGGTCGAGATTTATGGGCCGGAGTCATCGGGCAAGACGACGCTGACCCTGCAGGTGATCGCCGAGATGCAGAAAATCGGCGGCACCTGCGCGTTCATCGATGCAGAACACGCGCTCGACGTTCAATACGCGCAGAAGCTGGGCGTAAGCCTGGCGGACCTGCTGATCTCACAGCCGGACACCGGCGAGCAGGCGCTCGAGATTGCCGATGCGCTGGTGCGATCGGGCTCGGTCGATCTGATCGTGATCGACTCGGTCGCGGCGCTGACGCCGAAGGCCGAAATCGAGGGTGAGATGGGCGACTCGCTGCCCGGCTTGCAGGCGCGCCTGATGTCGCAGGCGCTGCGCAAGCTCACGGCAACGATCAAGCGCACGAACTGCCTCGTCATCTTCATCAACCAGATCCGGATGAAGATCGGCGTGATGTTCGGCAATCCCGAAACCACGACGGGCGGCAACGCGCTGAAGTTCTACGCTTCGGTGCGGCTGGACATCCGTCGCATCGGGTCGATCAAGAAGGGCGAGGAAGTGATCGGCTCGGAGACCAAGGTCAAGGTGGTGAAGAACAAGGTCGCGCCCCCGTTCAAGCAGGCCGAATTCGACATCCTGTACGGAGAAGGCATCTCGCGCGAGGGAGAAGTCATCGACCTCGGCGCCGCGCACAACATCATCGAGAAATCGGGCGCCTGGTACGCGTACAACGGCGATCGCATCGGCCAGGGCAAGGACAATGCGCGCGAATTCCTGCGCGAGCATCCCGAGCTTGCACTGGAAATCGAGAACAAGATTCGCGAAAGGCTGGGTGTTGCCGCCCGCGCGGCAACGGCGCCAGCGGGCGAATGACCGCGCGCGCGAAGAATCCGCCGACGATTCTTCAGCGCGCGATTGCACTTCTGGCGCGGCGTGAGCACAGCCGCGCAGAACTGGCACGCAAGCTCGCCCGCTATCAGATGGACGGGCAGGACGCCGGCGGCGTCGAGGCGGTGCTCGACCAGCTCGAGGCAAAGGGCATGCTGTCCAATGAGCGTTTCGCCGCAGCGCTGACGCGTAGCCGCGGCGAGCGTTTCGGCGCAGCGCGAGTGAGGCGGGAACTGCGCGAACATGCAATCGACCCCGATCTCGTGCGGAAGGCGACCGAACCGCTGAAGCGGACCGAACTCGAACGCGCGCGCGCCGTATGGCGCAGGAAGTTCGGACGCCTGGCGGAAGACGACAAGGGGCGCGCCCGCCAGCTCCGGTTTCTCGCCGCGCGAGGTTTCTCCGCCGATGTGATCCTGCACATCGTCAAAGGCGAGAGGGACACGGAAGACTCGTGATGTCTACGGCACGCCGACCGACCGGCGCCTGATAACATTCCGTTGCCGGCGACCGCTGTCCCCGGTTTTTTTTCGGACCCGGTTGTTTCGCCTCGATCGTGCATGCCTGACGCGCCTCCCCGTCGCCACGTTCACACGCGTTCGATCCGCGTCGACGCCTATGTGCGCGATGACCATCTGTGGGACCTCGAGGTCGAGCTGTTTGACCTCAAGTCGCGGGATTTCGCGCTTGCGACCGGGGTGCGCAAGGTCGGCGAACCCGTCCACGAACTGAGGCTCGTGGTGACCATCGACGCGCAGATGAACATCGTGGACGCACGCGCGGAATCGAAATGGGTGCCGTACCCGGGATACTGCGAATCGATCCTGCCGGAATATCGCCGGCTGATCGGACTGAATCTGTTCCGGGATTTCCGCCGCCATGTGCGTGAGAAGCTGGGCGGTGCGCACGGCTGCACGCACCTGACCGAACTGGCCGACGTGCTGCCGAGCGCAGCCGTGCAGGCATTTGCCAACGAGGTGTATCCGACGCGCGACGCGGCGCTTCCGGAGCAACATACCGATCAACGCAAACCGTTCCAGCTGGATCGCTGCCATGCTTTGCGGTCGGCCGGTCCGGCGGTGGCACAGTTCTATCCGCGCTGGCATCGCGCCAGCGACGCATCCAAGGACGAAACCGAAGCGAGTCGTGCATGAAGATCCACGAATATCAAGGCAAGGACATTCTCCGGCGCTATGGGGTCGCGGTTCCGCGCGGATTTCCGTGTTTCTCGGTCGATGAAGCGCTCGAGGCGGCGCGCAAGCTCGGCGGTCCCGTGTGGGTCGTCAAGGCACAGATCCATGCCGGCGGCCGCGGCAAGGGCGGCGGCGTCAAGCTCGCGCGCTCAATCGACGAAGTTCGAGAGAATGCGTCGCGCATCCTCGGCATGCAGCTGGTGACGCACCAGACCGGGCCGCAGGGGCAGAAGGTGCGGCGACTGCTGATCGAGGAGGGTGCCGACATCAAGAAGGAGCTGTATGTCGGCATGGTCGTCGACCGCGGCACGCAGCGCGTGGTGCTGATGGCATCGAGCGAGGGCGGCATGGACATCGAGGAGGTCGCCGCGCGCACGCCCGAGAAGATCCACAAGGTATTCATCGACCCGGCGACCGGGCTGACCGATGCGCAAGCCGACGATGTCGCGGCGAAGATCGGCATACCGGCGTCCAGCATTCCCGCTGCGCGCGCCGTTCTGACGGGCCTGTACCGGGCGTTCTGGGAGTCCGACGCTTCGCTGGCCGAGATCAACCCGCTGATTCTCACCGGCGATGGCCGCGTCGTTGCGCTGGACGCCAAGATGAACTTCGATTCCAACGCGCTGTTCCGCCATCCGGAAATTGCCGAACTGCGCGATCTGGACGAGGAGGATCCGGCCGAGATCGAGGCATCGAAATACGATCTGTCCTACATCCAGCTCGATGGCGATATCGGCTGCCTCGTCAACGGCGCGGGGCTGGCCATGGCAACCATGGACACGATCAAGCTGTTCGGCGGCGAACCGGCGAACTTCCTCGATGTCGGCGGCGGCGCGACGGCGGACAAGGTCACCGAAGCCTTCAAGATCATGCTGCGCAACCCGAAGCTTGCCGCGATCCTGGTCAACATCTTCGGAGGAATCATGCGCTGTGACGTGATCGCCGAGGGCGTCGTCGCGGCGTCGCGCGCAGTCGGATTGAAGGTGCCGCTGGTGGTGCGAATGAAGGGCACCAACGAGGAACTCGGCAAGAAGATCCTGGCCGAGTCCGGCCTGCCGATCATCGCCGCGGACACGATGGCGGAGGCGGCCCAGCGCGTGGTCGCCGCGGCGCGTGGCTGAGGTGTCATTCCCGCGCAGGCGGGAATCCAGCTCATGCTCGACCGGAGCTACCACGTTTACCTGCTGGCGAGCCGTCGCAATGGGACACTTTACGTCGGCGTCACGAACGATTCGATCCGGCGGGTCTGGGAGCATAAGCAGGGATTGGTCGAAGGATTTACGAAGGAATACGCGATCAAACTGCTGGTGTGGTACGAACATACGGAAAGCATCGAATCCGCGATTCAGCGTGAAAAGCAAATCAAGAAGTGGAATCGAGCATGGAAGCTTGAACTGATCGAGAAGAAGGATCCGAACTGGAAAGACCTGTACGAAGAACTTGCAGCATGACTGGATTCCCGCTTGCGCGGGAACGACACCGGAGCAGCAACGAGAAACAGATGAGCATCCTGATCAACCAGAACACGCGCGTGATCACGCAGGGCATCACGGGCAAGACCGGGCAATTCCATACGCGGGCCTGCCGCGAGTACGCAAACGGCAGAAATTGTTTCGTCGCCGGGGTGAATCCGAAGAAGGCGGGCGAAGACTTCGAGGGGATCCCGATCTTTGCTTCGGTCAAGGACGCCAAGGACAAGACCGGTGCAACGACCTCCGTGATCTACGTTCCACCCGCGGGCGCAGCGGCCGCGATCTGGGAAGCGGTGGAAGCCGACCTCGATTTCGTCATCTGCATCACCGAGGGCATCCCGGTGCGCGACATGGTCGTGGTGCGCGACAAGATGCGGCAGCAGAACCGCAAGACGATCCTGCTCGGCCCGAACTGCCCCGGAATCATCACGCCGGAGGAAATAAAGATCGGCATCATGCCGGGCCACATTCACCGCAAAGGGCGGATCGGCGTGGTGTCGCGCTCCGGCACGCTGACGTACGAAGCCGTCGCGCAACTGACGGAGCTCGGTCTCGGCCAATCGAGCGCGGTCGGGATCGGCGGGGATCCGGTCAACGGACTTAAGCACATCGATGTACTGAAGCTTTTCAACGATGACCCGGAGACCGATGCTGTGGTGATGATCGGGGAGATCGGTGGCACCGACGAAGAGGCCGCCGCCGAGTGGGTCAAGGCGAACATGAAGAAGCCGGTGGTCGGTTTCATCGCCGGCGTCACGGCTCCTCCCGGCAAACGCATGGGTCACGCGGGAGCGATCATCTCGGGCGGAAAGGGAACCGCCCAGGAAAAGTTGGCCGTCATGGAGGCGTGCGGCATCCGCACGACGAAGAATCCATCCGAGATCGGCAGGCTGTTGAACTCCGTGCTGTAGGCCCGCGGCATTCGCGCGACGAAGAAGACCGTCGGAGATCGGCCGGCTGCTCGAGTCCGCGCGCTAGCGCGAGCCTCGGTGTGCGTCACCCGACTGGGGTCGTTTGATTCCGAAGGGGTGGCGGATGGGCCGGATGGGGGAGGGGGATGGAGTTGCTTGAGATCGCCGGCACCGGACTCTTCTGGAAGTCGCTGCTGGAGATCATCGTCGTCAACATCATCCTGTCGGGAGACAATGCTGTGGTGATCGCGCTTGCCGCGCGCAGCCTGCCACGCCGCCAGCAGAAGGCAGCGATTCTCTTCGGGAGCGCAGCGGCGATCGTGCTGCGCGTTCTGCTCACCGTCTTCGCCGTGCAGTTGCTGCAGTACCCGTACCTGAAACTC
>JBAIYN010000063.1:0-6608 GCA_037915775.1 Burkholderiales bacterium
GAAATGCGGTGCCATGATGATCAGCGGGCCCGCGCGCGCCAGGGCCAGCGTGGCATCGAGCCCCTCGCAGCGAACGAGCTGCCGCACCTCGTCGCGCGTGCCCTTCCACAGGACGCCATGGTCGAGCGCACCGCGAGCGACATTGCGAAAACATGCACGGGCGATCGCCTGCCGCTCCGCCTCCGCCCGGTCAGGAAAGCACGCGCGCAGGTTGGCGAGCGCGACCCGCCGGCGCGGCCGCACGAACAACCACAACAGATCGCCGAGAAGATTTCCGACGCGCGCGCGCGTCGCGAAGCGCCAGCTCGCCGTGGCATTGATCAGCGCGATCCACAGGCGGGCGAACCAGGTGGTCATTGCGCGGCCCCTCCCTGACCGGGCGCGCTTCCGCTCGGCGCCTTGTAGCGCGCGTATCCCCACAGATACTGCGTCGGCCGCTCGCGAATCAGTGCTTCGAGCGCGCGGTTGATCGACGCCGCATCCCGATCGGGATCACCCGTCAGCGGCTCCACCAGCGGCACGTAATGGGCGAGAAACATGCCGCGCGCCATTCGCTCGCAGAACACGAGCACGACGCGCGCGCCTGCCGCGTATGCCAAGCGGGCGGGCAGCGTCATCGTATAGGCGGGGCGGCCGAAGTAAGGGACCCAAACGCCGTCGCCCTGCGAAGGCACCTGGTCCGGCAGGATGCCCGCGGTGTGTCCACGCTTCAGCGCACGCGCGAGCATGCGCACTCCGCGCAGATCGGCGGGCGCGAGCTCCAGTCCGGCCCGGCCGCGCGCTTCGATCACCTTGCGCAACACCGCCTTGCGCGGCACCCGGTACAGGATCGTCATCGGCCGGCTGGCCGCGCCCGGACGGGTGGTGTAGTACTGCGCGAACGCCTCGAATCCGCCGAAATGCGGCGTGAGCAGAAGCAGAGGACGCGGATCGGCGAGCAGCGCGTCGAGCTCGCCCGGATGCGCGTCGCGCACGCGCGCCGCAACGTCGGCCGAGGGACGCAGCCAGAACCACGCGGCTTCGAGCATCTGGCGGCCGGCTTCCGCGATGGCGCCATGCCGGATCCGGCGTGTGTCGAGGCACGCACAGGAAAGATTCGCGCGCAGCCGCGCCCGGTACGCCGGCGACAGCAGGTACGTGATCCAGCCCGCGACCGTGCCGAGGAAATGCACCGCGCCCAGCGGCAGCCAGGCAATAAGCTTCAGGAGGATCAGCACACCGATAATTTGTCCCCGACCAAACGGGGGATTTCCACGGGCGCGATGCTAGAGGAAGCGCAGCAGGCGATCCCCTATAATTTGTGACGCCGAGTTAACGAACAACTTGCAGGGCGGGCCGCGGTCGGTGGCACACGATGCGGCGAATTCTGCTAAAGCGTCGCCGCGCTTTCCGCGGCCATCGGACGCAACGTTCGAGTTTCTACGTGGAGAGCCGCATGGCAAACGACTTCCTCTTTACCTCCGAATCGGTTTCCGAGGGCCACCCGGACAAGGTGGCCGACCAGATTTCCGACGCGATTCTCGATGCGATCCTGGCGCAGGATCCGCGTTCGCGCGTGGCAGCCGAAACGCTGGTCAACACCGGCCTCGTGGTGCTGGCCGGCGAGATCACCACCAATGCACACGTCGACTATATCGACGTGGCGCGCAACACGATCAAGCGCATCGGCTACGACAACACCGAATACGGCATCGACTACAAGGGCTGTGCAGTGCTCGTCGCCTACGACAAGCAGAGCAACGACATCGCCCAGGGAGTGAACCAGGCGTCCGACGACTATCTGAACCAGGGCGCGGGTGACCAGGGCCTGATGTTCGGTTATGCGTGCGACGAGACGCCCGAACTGATGCCGGCGCCGATCTACTACGCGCACCGGCTGGTCGAGCGTCAGGCCGAGCTGCGGCGCGACGGCCGCATGCCGTACCTGCGCCCGGATGCGAAGAGCCAGATCACCATGCGTTACGTCGACGGCAAACCGCATTCGATCGACACCGTCGTGCTGTCCACGCAGCATGCGCCCGAGATGTCCGAGGGCAAGACGATGAAGAAGGAGTTCGTGGAGGCGGTGGTCGAGATGATCATCAAGCCGAGCATTCCGCACGAATGGCTGCAGAACACGCGCTATCTGGTCAATCCGACCGGAAGGTTCGTGGTCGGCGGCCCCCACGGCGACTGCGGCCTCACCGGTCGCAAGATCATCGTCGACACCTATGGCGGCGCTTGCCCGCACGGCGGCGGCGCGTTCTCCGGCAAGGACCCGAGCAAGGTCGACCGCTCGGCCGCCTATGCGGCGCGCTACGTGGCCAAGAACGTCGTCGCCGCGGGAATCGCCCGGCAGTGCCAGGTCCAGGTTGCCTACGCGATCGGCGTGGCGAGGCCGATGAACATCACCGTCTACACCGAGGGCACCGGCGTCATCCCCGACGAGGAGATCAGCCAGCTGGTCGCCGAACATTTCGACCTCCGTCCGCGCGGCATCATCCAGATGCTCGACCTGCTGCGCCCGATCTACGAAAAGACGGCTGCCTACGGCCACTTCGGCCGCGACGAACCCGAATTCACGTGGGAAAGAACGGATAAGGCAGCTCAGCTCGCGGAAGCCGCAGGAATCAAACGAAAGGTGGCATAGCTCGCCTGCCGTTCCGTTCTTCGGCGAGGCTAACTTCGCGCAGCGAAGTTAAGCAGTCGCAGACTGCGGCCGGAGCCAAACGACAGATAAGGCCGTGTTGCTCACGGCGCGAGCAACGCACGCTACGCGTGCAGCAGCCGCCCGCCGCCGAACGACCAGTTCTCCGGCTGGGTCTCCTTGAACACGATCATCACGTGCTCCGGATTCAGGCCGGGCGCGCGCGCGAGATCGGCAAGCATCGACTCCGTGATCGCGCGCTTGACCTTCACGCTGCGTCCGACCGACAACAGGATCTCGATCAGGACGAAACGATCATCGCGCGGTGCCGACAGATCCGGGTAGGTCGCATCGAAGCGGAAATCGTCGGCATCCAGCTCAAGCACGCGCTGAAACACATCGTCGATCGGCACGCCGGCTGCGAGCAGCGCGCGCTGAATCGCGGCCAGCGTCTGCGACTTGAATTCGACCGTCTTGGGCCGGCGGACGGTGACGGTGATCAGTGGCATTCCTCGTTCTCGATGCTTCGTCGCGCGTTCAGTACGGCGTGCCGTCCTTGTGCAGGACCCGCCACCTGCCATCGGCGTCGAGTTTGGCGAGCAGATCGTCGTCGGGGTAGATCACCCGGTCGCCCGGGGTGCGATCGCCGATTTCGAGGTACACCACATCGCAGTCGGTCCGGTTGACCAGGTGATGGCCATCGCCTCGCCCGGCCTTGAAGCCCGCGCACATTCCAGGGGAAAGCTCGGTTGCGCCGGCATCGGTGATCACGGTCGGATTCCCATCGAGGATGTAGACGAACTCGTCCTGCGTCGCATGCGCGTGGCGCAACGCCGAAATCGCGCCGGGCGCAAGACGGGTCAGGTTGACACCGAAGTTGGTCAGACCGAACTCGTTTCCCAGCGGCCGCTTCTCGCAGCCACCGACGCGCGCAGCGAACGGCGCCGGATAGATGGTCGGGTTGCTGCGGACGGGGACGTCGGCAGCACGGATAGCCACAGGCGGCTTTGCGGAGCTCATCGCGACCCCTCCTTCGAACGCAGCCGCGGGAGCGGCGCCGCAGTCACCGTGATTCAAGTCATCGGCCCGGGCGTCGCCTTCGCGTGTCAGCATGATATTGAGGCGCGCAGCAATGTCGCGTCGCCAGCGACGAAAGACAGGCGCGCGCCGAACCTGCGTGCCAGCGTCGCCATCGCCGCATTGCTTACCAGCAATTCGCCCTGCAGCCGCGCCACGCCGTTGCGCCGCGCGTGCTGGACGAGACGTCGCAGCAGCGCGCTTCCGAGCCCCACTCCCTGCCACGCATCGGCGACCACGAGGGCGAACTCGGCGACAGCCGGGTCTGCGCCGCGCACGTAACGCGCGTCGGCCACGAGGATCGGTTCATCGCCGTCGCCCGTCGCCTCGGCGACCAGCGCGATGTGCGTCCGGTAGTCGATCTCGGTGAACTGCTTCAGCACCGATTCGGGCAGCATGTTGAGCGTCAGGTGAAAGCGCTCGCGGCGTGACGCCGGCGACAGCGCGGCCACGAAGGACTGTTCGGCCTCCGCGTCCTGCGGCAGCACCGGCCGCACGGTAACCGTGCGGCCATCGTCCAGAACCAGCCGATCGATCAGCGCCGACGGATACCGATGGATGCGGTAGGTCGCCGCGTGCAGGGCGGCGCTCATCAGACCGCCTCCGCGGCGGAATGGCCGGACGCAGTCGGGGCGCCGCGCAGGCGCGTCCAGGCGCGCGCCAGCGTGGCCGCGACGCCGCGCTCGGCGGTCGGCGCAACGGCGGTCAGTGCGATTTCGACCGGCCCGGCAATGGCCGATATCACCACGTCGGCGTCGCTCGAGATCACGAACGATTCGCCGGGCTCGAGTACCACGTCGCGCCGCTCGCCATCGATCGTCAGCCATGCAGTCCCCTGCCTGACTGCGACTCCGGCGCCGCGCGAATGCTTCAGCAGCGCGACACCCTGCTTCCGCAGCGTCAGCCGTCCACGCGTCAATTCGATGCTCATCGTGCCCTCCCGCCGGATGTTCCTGCATGCATGGAGTGCATGCCCGAGGTTGACCGGCCATGGATACGAGGCGCATATTCCGCACAGTCATCGATCTGTTCAAACGATCTTTTCGCAGCTTTCGCATTCCCTGTACGCATGCAAAAGGACCCGGCCCGGCTGCCGCCGCTGGAACTGCTGAACGCATTCGAGGCGGCGGCAAGGCACCTGTCGTTCACCAAGGCGGCGACCGAGCGCTTCCTCACGCAATCGGCGATCAGCCGGCAGATCAAGGCGCTCGAAGACGACCTCGGCGTGGCGTTGTTCAGGCGCAAGCACCGCGCGCTCGCGTTGACCGACGAAGGCACGCGGCTGCACGAAGCGGTACGCGCCGCGATGCAGGAACTGCGCACCGAGGTCACGCGCATCCGCGCGCCGCAGCGGCGCGAGGTGATCGCGCTGACGACGACGCCCGGGCTGGCTTCGCTGTGGCTGATCCCGCGCCTGAACGAGTTCCTGCGCCTGCACCCCGGCATCGACGTCCGCATCGACACCAGCCTGAAGCGCCGCGACCTGAACGCCGAAGGATTCGACCTCGCGATCCGCTACTCGCGCGTCGGCAGCAGCGCGGGACCGCAGCTGTTCCGTGAGGTCACGCTGCCGGTGTGCCACCCGGCTCTGGCGAAATCGCGCGAGCATCCGCTGAAGACGCCGGCCGATCTGCGTCATCACACGTTGCTGCAGATCACCGTTCCGCCCGGCGCGGGAATCCCGCTGGAATGGCAACCGTGGCTGCAGGCGGTCGGCCTCGGCGGCCTGGAGCCTGCCGCGGTGCTGAGCTTCAGCAATTACGACAGCGCGATCGCCGCCGCGCTCGCGCGCCAGGGAGTCGCACTCGGGCGGCGGCCGCTGATCGACGGCCTCCTGCGCAGCCGAAGACTCGTCGCGCCGTTCAAGGGCAATGCAATCGCGTCGGAGCGCGCCTACTTCCTGGTCACCCCGCCCGGAGCGCGCAGCCGCCCCGCGGTGCGTGCACTGGAGGAGTGGCTGCTCGCGCAGGCCGGTTCGGCCGACGCCTGACGCGCACCCGCTGCGCAGGCAGGCGACGGTCAGCCGCCGCTGAGTGCCTGCACGATGCACAACTCGTCATCGGGCTGCAGCCGCAGCGACGGATCGAACACGGCGACGCCGTTGACGAAGAAGCGCACGTGCCGCCGCAGGCGATCCTGCTCGTCGACCATGCGGAAGCGGATGCCCGGATACTGGCGCTCGAGATCGTCAAGCACTTCACCGAGCGTGGCACCGCCGGCCTGCACCCACGACTGCCCCGTGTACGAGCGCAGCGGCGACGGGATCAGCACATTCATCCGGCGAGGTCCGCGGCTTCCACCGCGTAGATTTCCGGCAGGTTGCGCGCGATGCACGTCCACTTGCGACCTTCGTCGCGGCTCAACCAGAGTTCACCGCTTGTGGTGCCGAAATACAGGCCGACGGGATCGCCCGCATCGGCGCTCATCGCCTGGCGCTTCACGGTCCACCACGCCTGCTGCTCCGGCAGGCCGGCATCGAGGCGCTGCCAGGTCTTGCCTGCATTGCGCGTGCCGTAGACCGCCGGCTTGCCATCCGGGCTCGTGCGCGGCCACACGGTGGTGCCGTCCATCGGGAACACCCACGCGGTGTCCGCATTGCGCGGATGCACGACGAGCGGGAAACCGATGTCGCCGACCCGCTTCGGCATGCTGCGGCCGATCCTCACCCAGGTGGTCGAAGGGCGGTCGAGCCGGTAGATGCCGCAATGATTCTGCTGGTAGAGCCGGTCCGGATTGCTCGGGCACATGCGCAGGCAGTGCGGATCGTGGAACGTGACGACCGATGCATCGAACCCTTCGACGACCTCCATGCCCGCGATCAGCGGCGCGAAGGTCTTGCCGCCGTCGAGCGACTCATGCACGCCGCCGCCCGACATGCCGAAGTAGATGTGCTGCGGATCGCGCG
>JBAIYN010000518.1:0-2302 GCA_037915775.1 Burkholderiales bacterium
GCCGACGCGGGTTCGGCGCGCGTCTGGATCGAATGCACGACGACGCGGTTGCGGCCGAGCCGCTTGGCTTCGAGCACGCAGGCATCGGCCGCGCGCAGCAACTGCTCGGCCACGCCGCCGGCGCGGATCGAATCGGAGATGCCGACCGAGAACGTCAGACCGGTCAGCGTACCGCCGCCGTGCGCGCCATCGATCGGGAACGCAGCGCCGCGCCACAGCTTCAGCAGCGCGGCGATCTTGCGCTGCGCGGTCGGCGCGTCGGTGCGCGGCATCAGCAGGCAGAACTCCTCGCCGCCGTAGCGGCACGCGATGTCGCTCTTGCGCATGCGGGTGGTGAGCAGCTTGCCGAACGCGGCCAGCAGCATGTCGCCGAACGGGTGACCATAGCGGTCGTTGACCGACTTGAAATGATCGAGATCGATGATCGCCAGTGCGAGCGGCTGCCGGTCGCGCTCCGCCAGCGCCAGCATCGACGGCATCACGTCGCTCAGGTGGCGGCGGTTGAACAGTCCGGTCAGGAAGTCGCGCACCGCCTGCCGCTCCAGTGCCGCCTGCAGTGCCTGTACCTCGTCGATCTTCTGCGACAGCTGCCGGTTGACCGTCTCGAGTTCGGACTTCGCGCGTTCGGCGTCGCGCCGGCGCGCCTCGCTTTCGTCGCGCTCCTGCTGCATGCGCAGCAGTTCGGTCTGCAGATAGGCCGCCTGATAGCGCGCCTCCGATGCGCGGCGCGCCCGCTCGACATGCAGCGCCTGCCAGCTGCGCAGGTGCGACGCCGCACGCGCGGCGTCGCCGAGCTGCTCGTGCAAGCGGGCAAGCTCATCGTAGAAGAGACACTGCACGCGCAGGCCCAGGCCGTCGGCCGGCAGCGGCAGCGCGGCTTCGAGGCGGGCAACCGCGTCCGCAGGCTGGCCACGCGCACGCAGCAGTTCCGCCTCGGCGACGACGAGCTCGATGCGTTCGTCCGGCAGCGAGCTTCCGCCGGCCGCCGCGTTCGCCCGCACCACCAGGTCGGCGCCCACCGCCACATCGCCGGCGCGCAGCGCCGCGATCGCCAGGATCTCGAACGACGCCGCGGTGCTGCCGCGGCCGGTCGGATCGGCCGGCAGTTCGAGCACACGCTCGATGTCGGGCAGTGCATCGCGCGGCCGCCCGAGGTCGGTCAGGCAGACGATGCGATTGACCAGCAGCACGCTCAGCAGGCGCGCGTTCTTCAGCCCCACGCAGCGCTTTATTCCCTCCTCGACGAAGCGCAACGCCTCCGCATAGTCGCCGAGTTGCAGCAGTTCGTGCGACAGGTTCGTGTACAGAACGACGTCGAACCCGTGCGCCGGCGCGGTGGCGGATTCGCGCAGCGCCTGATACATGTACGCGAACGCCTCGATCGACTGGCCGAGCGACGAATAGCAGCCGGCGATGCCGTTCAGCAGCACGCTGCGATCGGCGCCCTTCAGAACGCGCAGCCCTTCGGCGCGCAGCGGCAGCACGAGGTCGAGCGACTCGCGGAAGCGCCCCTGCCGCCACATACAGCGCGCTATCCCCACCTGCGCCAGGAGGCTGCCGGTACGGTCGCGCACCGTCTCGCAACAGCGCTGCGCTTCGGTGAGTTCTTCGATCGCCATTTCCGGGGTCGCGTAGCGCATCCGGTGAAAACCGCGCGCCAGCCGCGCGCGGCCCTCCGCCGCTACGTCTCCGGAATCGACCGCACGCTGATATGCGCGCTCCGCCAGCGCCAGTGACTGCGATGAATCGACGTACTGCAGCTGCCACGCCTGGCGCGCCAACCGCAGCGCGGGCGACCCGGTCGACGGCGCGGGTGCGCGTTTCCGGCGAGTCTTCATGGGTTCATTGTTGGCGGCGCTTCGGCCTCGCGTCAAGCAAGCAGGTTGCGCGGCAAATACGTTCAGGCCGCGAGGACGAGCCGGCCGGCATGGACGCGGTCGCGACCGGCCGCCTTCGCCTCGTAAAGCGCTTCGTCCGCGCGCTTCAGCGCGTCGGCCACGCTGTCGGCGCCGGCGCGCGCGATGGTGACGCCGATGCTGACGGAAAGCGCATGCCCCTCGAGCCAGCGCGATGTATCGAGGTTGCCGACCGCGATCCGCACCCGCTCCGCGACCTGCAGCGCCTCGTCGATTCCGGTTTCCGGCAGAACGACCAGGAACTCCTCGCCGCCGAGGCGGCCGGCGGTCGCCGGCGCGCGCAGCACGTCGGTCAGGATCGTCGCCACCGCGCCCAGCACCTCGTCGCCGACCAGGTGCCCGCGGCGGTCGTTGATGGACTTGAAGTGATCGATGTCGATGATCAG
>JBAIYN010000282.1:0-1838 GCA_037915775.1 Burkholderiales bacterium
GTGTCGAAGAACGCGTACACGACGTTGACGACCAGCAGGAAGAACGTCGTCGGCGACAGCAGCGGAAACACGATCGTCCAGAAGCGCCGGATCGGGCCGGCACCGTCGATCGCAGCCGCCTCGATCATCGACTGCGGAACCGACTGCAGACCCGCCAGGAAGAAGAGGAAGTTGTAGCTGATCTGCTTCCACACCGCGGCGATCACGACCAGCGTCAGCGCCTGGCCTCCATTGAGGTAGTAGTTCCATTCGATGCCGAACTTGCGCAGCATGTAGGTGGCGACGCCGATCGAAGGCGACAGCAGGAACAGCCAAAGCACGCCGGCCACCGCGGCGGCAACCGCGTACGGCAGGATCAGCAGCGAACGGTAGATCCCGGCGCCCCGCGCGACGCGGTCGGCGAATGCCGCGAGCAGCAGCGCGATCGCGATGCCGATCATTGCCACCAGCAGCGAAAACAGCGCCGTCGCGCGAAACGACGCGAGGTACAGCGGATCGGCCAACAGCTCCTGGAAGTTGTCGAACCAGACGAACTGCGTCCTGGTGCCGAAGGCGTCCTGCATCAGCACGGACTGGTACAGCGCCTGCGCCGCCGGCCAGAAGAAGAACACCAGCGTGATCGCGATCTGCGGCGCGACCAGCGCATACGGCAACCATCTCGAGCGGAATACCGCGCGATCTTCCATCGGTTCGAGCGATCCCGAATTGGCGAACCGGTTGCCGGGCCGACCCGGCAACCGGCGCCGCCACGCCGGGCTACTGGTTGGCCTTCTGGAACCTCTCGAGCAGCACGTTGCCGCGCTTGACCGCTTCGTCGAGCGCTGCCTTCGCGGTCTTGTGGCCGTTCCAGACCTGCTCCAGCTCCTCGTCGATCACGTTGCGGATCTCGACGAAGTTGCCCAGCCGCACCCCCTTGGAATTCGGCGTCGGCGGCTTGTGGTTCAGTTCGAGGATCGCGGTGTCGAAGCCCGGATTCTTCTCGTAGAAGCCCTGCTTCTTCGTCAGCTCGTAGGCGGCCGTCGTGATCGGTACATAGCCGGTCGACTGGTGCCAGTCGGCCTGCACGTCCGGTTGCGACAGGAAGGTGAAGAACTTCGCGATGCCCTTGTAGACCTGCGGGTTCTTCTGCTGCATCACCCACAACGTGGCGCCGCCGATGATCGTGTTCTGCGGCGCGCCCTTCACGTCGGGCCAGTACGGCAGCATCGCCACGCGCCAGCCGAACTTGGCGTTGGCCTTGATGTTCGCGTACGAGCCGCTCGACGTGGTGATCATCGCGCACTCGCCGCTGGTGAACTTCGACAGCGGCTCGTCCTTGCGGCCAGCGTAGGTGAACAGTCCCTTCTTAGACCACTCGCCGAGAGTCGCGATGTGCTTCACCTGCACCGGACCATTGAACTCCAGCCGCGTGCCCAGGCCGCCGAAGCCGTTCTGCTCGGTGGCGAACGGCACGTTGTGCCAGGCAGAGAAAGTCTCGAGTTGCACCCAGGACTGCCAGCCGGTCGTGAACGCGCAAGCCGCACCTGCCGCCTTCAGCTTTTCGGCCGCCTTGCCGACTTCGGGCCAGGTCGCGGGCGGCTTGGCCGGATCGAGCCCCGCCTTCTTGAACAGGTCGTCGTTGATGTAAAGGACCTGCGAGGAGCTGTTGAACGGCATCGACAGCAACCGCCCCTGCGGGTCGGAGTAGTACGCGTAGACCGCGCCGACGTACGCCTTCGGATCGAATTTTTCGCCGGATTCGGCCATCAGCTGATAGACCGGCTTGATCGCGCCTTTGGCCGCCATCATCGTCGCAGTGCCGACCTCGAACAACTGGAGAATCTGCGGCGGGTTGCCCG
>JBAIYN010000218.1:0-1990 GCA_037915775.1 Burkholderiales bacterium
CGGAAGTCGACAGCACGCCCGATATCGTCGACGGCATCGCGCTCGCGCGCCTGTATGGCGAGCCGCTGTTCAAGCTGCCCGAGGACCTGTACATCCCGCCCGACGCGCTCGAGGTCTTTCTCGAGGCATTCGAGGGCCCGCTCGACCTGCTGCTGTACCTGATCCGCAAGCAGAACTTCAACGTGCTCGACATCCCGATGGCCCCGCTGACGCAGCAGTACCTCGCCTACGTCGAGCAGATCCGCCGCAGCAATCTGGAACTCGCGGCCGAGTACCTGCTGATGGCGGCAATGCTGATCGAGATCAAGAGCCGCATGCTGCTGCCGGTGAAGAAGGCGGAGACCGGCGAGGAGGTCGAGGATCCGCGCGCCGAACTGGTGCGTCGCCTGATCGAGTACGAGCGCATGAAACTCGCCGCCGCGCACATCGACGAGCTGCCGAGGATCGGCCGCGACTTCGCGCGCGCGGTCGTCGCGATCGAGCAGTCGCTCGAGAAGCGCTTTCCCGAAGTGCAGGTGGCCGACCTGCAGCAGGCCTGGGCCGACGTGCTCAAGCGCGCGAAGCTGTACGCGCACCACCACATCGCGCGCGAGGAACTTTCGGTGCGCGAGCACATGAGCCTCGCGCTCAAGCGGTTGCAGGGCACGCGCTTCATCGAGTTCGGCGACCTGTTCGACGCCGCGCTGCTCGCGCTCGGCGCGCCGGTCGTGATCGTGCATTTCCTGGCGCTGCTCGAGCTCGCCCGCGAGAACCTGATCGAGATCACGCAGGCGGCGCCGTACGCGCCGATCTACGTGCGCCTCGCGTACACGCCTAGCTAGGAAGCAGGGGCCGGACCGCGCGCGGGGTGATCGGCCGCTCGACCGCTGGCAACCGCCAGCGCACCGGCGTCGAGCGCAACCGATTTCACCAGGCACCACACCGCCATGCCCGGCGCCAGCGCGAGTCGGTCGACCGACTCGCGCGTCACGCGCGCGACGAGTTCGGGCGCCGACCCGATGTGCACCGTCACATCGGCGTACGGTCCATCGGGTTGCGGCGCCAGTGCGGCGATCCGTCCCTCGATGCGGTTCAGGATGCTGACGTCGGCAGGGCATGCCAGCGCGAGCGCCACGTCGCGCGCCGGAATGCGCGCGCGCAGCATCGCACCGACACGCAGCGGTACGCGCGGCACGCGCAGTTCGAACCCGTCGCCGTCGAGCGTCGACAGGCCCCATGCGTCGTCGTGCCTGCGCACGCGTGCGAACACGAGCGAGCCGAGCTCGGCCGCGCCGAGGTGATGCCGCACCGCGGCCGACTGCAGCGCGCCGTCGATCGGCCCCGCGGCGAGCACGCGCCCGCCGTCGAGCAGCACCAGCGCAGTGGCGAGCCGCAGGACTTCGTCGAGCGAGTGGCTGACGTACAGGATCGGGATGCCGACCTCGTCGCGCAGCCGCTCGATGTACGGCAGGACCTCGGACTTGCGCGACGCGTCGAGCGCGGCGAGCGGTTCGTCCATCAGCAGCAGGCGCGGCTGCGCCAGCAGCGCGCGGCCGAGTGCGACGCGCTGCCTCTCGCCGCCCGACAGCGTGTGCGGCCGCCGCGCCAGCAGCGCATCGAGTCCGAGCAGCTGCACGACGTGATCGAACGCGACACCCGGAGCCATCGGGCGCGCACCAGCGCGGCGCGCGCCGTACGTCAGGTTGTCGCGCACCGACAGGTGCGGAAACAGCCGCGCGTCCTGGAACACGTAGCCGAGCGCGCGCCGCTCGATCGGAAGCTCGGTCGCCTGCGCGCGATCGAAGAACACGGTCGCGCCAACGGCGATGCGGCCGGTATCGGGCGCAAGCAATCCGGCAACGAGGTTGATCAGCGTCGACTTGCCGGCGCCGCTCGCGCCGAACAGCGCGGTCAGGCCCGCCAGCGGCAGATCGAGATCGGCGACCAGTTCGAATCGGCCAAGGCGCTTGCGCACGTCGATGCGCAGGCGCTCGGTCGGGTCCGGCACCCC
>JBAIYN010000294.1:0-1737 GCA_037915775.1 Burkholderiales bacterium
TCGGGCATCGTCAGCATCGGGAAATCGTGGAAGTTGGATTCCACGACGCGCCCGTTTTGAACGTTGATCTGCTGGTGCAGAACCGCGCTCAGGCCGAACGCCACGTTGCTCTCCGCCTGCGCGCGGCAGGTGTCGGGATTCACCACGTGGCCCGAGTCGATGGCGACCACGATCCGATGTACCTTCGGTTCTCCCTTCGCGCTGACCGACACCTCGGCAACCATGGCCGCATAGCTGCCGAAGCCATGGGCGACGGCCACGCCCCGGTGCACTCCCGCGGGTAGCGGCGTTCCCCAGCCTGCGGCCTTGACCACCGCCTCGAGCACGAGCCGGTGCTTGTCGTCGGCCTTCAGCATCGAACGGCGATAGTCGACCGGATCCTGGCCCGCGGCGAGCGCCACTTCGTCGATGAAGCATTCGCGATAGAACTCGTTCTGCTGTCCCGGCGCGCGCCAGAAGCCGACCGGCACATGGCCGTTGCGCATCGCATAGTCGACCTGCTGGTTCGGAATCGCATACGGCAGGTCGTTGAATGCGCGTACCGCGGTGAAGTCGATGCCGTCCGGCATTGCCGTCTGCGGCATCAGCACGCGGACGATCGACGGGCACGCGATCTTCGTGTGCAGCGCGATCAGCCTGCCTTGCGCGTCGAGGCCGGCTTTCATGTGAACGATGCTCGCCGGCCGATAGAACCCGTGCTGCATGTCCTCTTCACGCGACCACATCATCTTGACCGGCACGCCGGGCATGGCCTTGGCGATCAGCACGCCCTGCCGGACGAAATCCTGCGGACCCCCGCGGCGGCCGAACCCGCCGCCGAGCATCATCTTGTGCACTTCGACCTTCGCGAGCGGCAGACCGGCAGCGTCTGCGGCGGCGACCATCGATGCTTCGCCGTTCTGCGTGGACGTCCACACTTCCAGGAATCCGTCGCGCCTGAACCATGCGGTGCACGTCTGCGGCTCCATCGTGGCGTGGTTCAGATACGGCGAGCGATACTCCGCCTCGATCACTTTCGCGGCAGACGCGAGCGCCGCTGCGGTATCGCCCAGCTCGCGCGCCTTCGGCAGCTTCGCCTGCGCCAATCCGTCGCGCAGCATCGCCTCGATCGTGGCGTTGCCGGCCTTGCCGTCGGCCGCGGTGTCCCATTCGACCTTCAGCTTCTTCAACGCCTCGTTGGCTCGCCACCAGCCGTCGGCGATCACGGCGACGAAGCCCTGTTCGCGCACGATCCGCTTCACGCCGCGCATCTTCACTGCTTCGCGGTCATCGACGCTGACGACCCGGCCGCCGAATACCGGACACTGCGCAATCGATGCATGCAGCATTCCGGGCAGGGAAACGTCGGCCGCGAACACGGGTTTGCCCAGCACCTTGTCGGGGATGTCGAGGCGGTGAACCGGTTTGCCCGCGATCTTCCAGTCTTTCGGGTCGCGCAGCGCCACCTCCTTGGGTGGCGCGAGCTTCGCGGCGGCCGCAGCGACCTCGCCGTAGCGCAGCATTCTTCGGCTGGGCGGGTGAGATACGACGCCGCGCGAAGCCGTGCACTCGGACGGCGGGACCTTCCACTGTGCGGCGGCAGCGGCGACCAGTATCGCGCGCGCGCTCGCACCCGCATTGCGTACGTAGTCCTGCGAGGAGCGCACTCCCATGCTGCCGCCGGTGGACATCGAGCCCCAGACGCGGTTGCGGCGGAAGTGCTCGTTGGGCGACGCAAATTCCGTCTGCACCTTGCTC
>JBAIYN010000318.1:0-10657 GCA_037915775.1 Burkholderiales bacterium
GCTCCAGCGGTGTGGCCACCGTCGCCGCCATCGTGTCGGGGCTTGCGCCGGGCAGATTCGCGCTGACCAGGATGGTCGGGAAGTCGACCTGCGGCAGCGGTGACACCGGCAGCAGCCGGAATGCCGCCACCCCCGAGAGCAGTACGCCGAGCGCCAGCAGCGTGGTCGCCACCGGGCGCTGGATGAATGGCGTCGACAGGCTCATCGCCACGCGATCTTCAACGCACGCTGTAGCCGCGCCCGTCCATGCAGGCGGCGAAGGCGCGCTGGAAAACCGACGCATCCTTGCCGGTGGCCTGCTGCGTGGCCCACTGCGCGCACGCGCTGCGATCGGCGTCGGTCTGCTGTGGGCTCTGGCTGTTGCGCGGATAGATGACCGGTTCCGGCGCCGACGGCGGCGGTGGAGGCGGAGGCGGGGGCGCGGATTCCAGCCCGGGCGGCGGCGCGCTGACGACATAACCACCCGGCGCCGCTGTGTAGTACACGTCGTTTGCGTAGTAGTACGGCGCCCCGCCGAACGACAGCGTCACGTACGCGGGCGGCAGCACCGGCACAACCACTCCGATCGGCGGCGCAACGACGACGAAGCGCGGCCCGGACGCGCGGAACCACGCGCCGCCGTGGAAGAAGAAGTGCCCGCCGCCGAAGCGGATCGAAATCGCGCCGGCCGGCAGCGCGGCCACGACTTCGCCGCGCACCGGGTAGTAGTGATCGAGGTGATGGCGAGTGTCGTAGACCCAGTGCGGATTGCCGAAGCGCTCGTCGCGATGCCGCTCCCGCTCGCCGCGCTGCGCCGTGGCGGTGCTCGCGAGCAGCGCGGACAGCGCGAACCCCAAAACAACTTTCGATGCTGCGTTCATCACACCTTCCTTTGCGTTCGCGCTCCGCCGGGACGACGATGCTTTCCGCTTGCGTTCATCTCGCATTCACTCCGCGGCCGACGGCTCGACTTCGCCTGCCTTGCGCCGCTTCGCCAGCCGGTCGAACGCCAGATAGATCACCGGCGTGGTGAACAGCGTCAGCACCTGGCTCACCAGCAGCCCGCCGACCATCGTCAGACCCAGCGGATGGCGCAGTTCGGAGCCGACGCCGGTACCCAGCATCAGCGGAGCCGCGCCGAACAGCGCAGCGAATGTCGTCATCAGGATCGGCCGCAACCGCAGCAGGCAGGCCTGGTGGATCGCTTCGCGCGGCGCCTTGCCCTCGTTGCGCTCGGCGTCGAGCGCGAAGTCGACCATCATGATCGCGTTCTTCTTCACGATGCCGATCAGCAGCACGATGCCGATCACCGCGATCACCGACAGGTCGTTGCCGGTCAGCAGAAGCGCCAGCAGCGCACCGATCCCCGCCGATGGCAGCGTCGACAGGATCGTCACCGGGTGGATGAAGCTCTCGTACAGCACGCCGAGCACGATGTACATCGTCACGATCGCCGCCAGCAGCAGCCACACCTCGTTCGCGAGCCCGGCGCGGAACGCGAGCGCGGCGCCCTCGAACTGGGTCTGCACGCTCGCCGGCAGGCCGATGTCGCGTTCGGCGGCCTCGATCGCGCTGACTGCCGCGCCGAGCGACGCGCCGGGGGCAAGATTGAACGACACCGTCGTCGCCGGGAACTGGCCGAGGTGGTTGATCGCCAGCACGCCCGGGCGCTGCTCGACGTGCGCGATCGAGGACAGAGGCACCTGGCCGCCGCCCTGCGCGGTGACGTAAATGTTGTCGAGCGCGGCCAGCCCCTGCTGATATTTCGGCTTGACCTCGAGCACGACGCGGTACTGGCTCGACTGGGTGAAGATCGTCGAAACCAGCCGCTGGCCGAACGCGTTGTACAGCGCGGCATCGATGGCGGCGGTCGTCACGCCCAGCCGGCCCGCGCTGTCGCGGTCGATTGCGACATACGCCTGCAGGCCCTGGTCCTGCAGATCGCTCGCCACGTCGGCGAGAGTCGGCTCGCGCTGCAGCCGCTCGACGATCTGCGGCACCCAGGTCGCCAGCTCGTCGAGATTCGGCGACGACAGCGAAAACTGGTACTGCGTGCGCGCAACGCGGTCCTCGATCGTCAGGTCCTGCACCGGCTGCAGGTACAGCGTCATGTCGGGCACGCTCGCGGCGCGCTGCTTCAGCCGTTGCGTCACGACCGCCAGCACGTCGCGGCTGCCGTGCGGCTTCAGGTTGATCAGCATGCGGCCGCTGTTCAGCGTCGTGTTGATGCCGTCCACCCCGATGAACGACGACACGCTCGCCACCGCGGGATCGGCGGCGATTGCCTGTGCAAGCGCCTGCTGCTTCTCGCGCATGGCTGCGAAGGAGATCGACTGCGGCGCCTCTGTGATGCCCTGGATCGCGCCGGTGTCCTGCAGCGGAAAGAACCCCTTCGGCACGACGATGTACAGCACCACGGTCAGCACCAGCGTGCCGATCGCGACCCACAGCGTGGGCCGCTGATGATCGAGCACCCAGCCGAGCGCGCGGTCGTAGGCGGCGACGATTGCCTGCCAGGCGCGCTCGCTGGCGGCGAAGATACGGCTCTGCTCGCCGCTCGGCGTGTGGTGCAGCAACCTGGCGCACAGCATCGGCGTGAACGTCAGCGACACCGCCGCCGAGATCAGGATCGCCACCGCCAGCGTGATCGCGAACTCGCGGAACAGCCGCCCGACCACGTCGCCCATGAAGAGCAGCGGGATCAGCACGGCGATAAGCGATACCGTGAGCGAGATGATCGTGAAGCCGATCTGCCCCGCGCCCTTGAGCGCCGCCGCCAGCGGCTTCTCGCCCTGCTCGATGTAGCGGGAAATATTCTCGATCATCACGATCGCGTCGTCGACCACGAAGCCGGTGGCGATCACCAGCGCCATCAGGGACAGGTTGTTGATCGAGAAGCCCGCCAGGTACATCACGCCGAAGGTGCCGACCAGCGACAGCGGCACCGCGAGGCTGGGGATGATCGTTGCGGGCACGCTGCGCAGGAACAGGAAGATCGCCAGCACCACCAGCCCCACCGCGAACAGCAGCTCGAGCTGAACGTCCTCGACCGACGCGCGGATCGTCACCGTGCGGTCGGTCAACGGCTTGATCTCGATCGACTGCGGCAGGCCCTGCGACAGCTGCGGCAGCAGCGCCTTGATGCGGTCGACGGTCTCGATCACGTTGGCGCCGGGCTGGCGCTGGATGTTCAGCACGATGCCGGGATCGCCGTTGACCCAGGCCGCCAGCCGCACGTTCTCGGCGTCGTTGACGACGTCGGCGATGTCGCGCACGCGGATCGGGGCGCCGTTCTTCCACGCGACCACGAGGTTGCGATAGTCCTCCTCGGACTTCAGCTGATCGTTGGCATCGATCGTCGAGGCGCGCGTCGGCCCGTCGAAGCTGCCCTTGGCGAGATTGACGTTGCCGGCGGAGATCGCGTTGCGCAGGTCGTCGAGCGAAAGCCCCAGCGAAGCGAGCGTGCGCGGATTGACCTGGATCCGCACCGCAGGCTTCTGTCCGCCGGTGACGCTGACCAGACCGACGCCGGGCACCTGCGACAGCTTCTGCGCAATCCGCGTGTCGGCCAGATCCTGCACGCGCGTCAACGGCAGCGTCCGCGACGTGATGCCGAGCGTGAGGATCGGCGCGTCGGCCGGATTGACCTTGTTGTACACGGGCGGCTGCGGCAGGTCGGTGGGCAGGAAGTTTCCGGCGGCGTTGATCGCGGCCTGCACTTCCTGCTCGGCGACGTCGAGCGTCAGCTCCAGGTCGAAGCGCAGCGTGATCACCGACGCGCCGGCCGAACTCGTCGACCACATCTGGCTCAGGCCCGGCATCTGGCCGAACTGTCGCTCCAGCGGCGCGGTGATCGACGAGGTGACGACCTCCGGGCTCGCGCCGGGATAGAGTGTGGTGACCTGGATCGTCGGATAGTCGACCTGCGGCAGCGCCGACTGCGGCAGGAAGCGGTACGCGACGAGTCCGGCGACCACGATCGCGATCATCAGCAGCGTGGTCGCCACCGGCCGCAGGATGAACTGCCGCGACGGATTCATGCGCTATTGCTTCGGCGCTTCGCGCCGTTTGCCCGCGCCGTGCTTGCCTGCGCCCGCGGGAGGCGCCGCCGCCGGCGCCGCGTTGCGGTCGATCACCTCGACCTTGGCCCCCTCGCGCAGCTTGTCGGCGCCGTCGGAAACGACGCGCTCGCCGGCCGTGAGCCCCGCGGCAATCGACGCCGTTTCGCCATCGGCGGGACCGAGCGTGACCTTGCGCACGGACACCGTCGAATCGTCGCGCACGACGTAGACATACGTTCCGGGGGCACCCCGCTGGATCGCGCTGGTCGGCACCACGACCGCGTTCTTCAGCGTGTCGAGCAGCAGCCGCACGTTGACGAACTGGTTCGGAAACAGCGCGCCGTCACGGTTGTCGAATTCGGCCTTCATCTTCACCGTGCCGGTGGTCGGGTCGATCAGGTTGTCGACCGTCATCAGCCTGCCGGTGGCCAGCCGCGTGCTGCCGTCTGCGCCGTACGCGTCGGCCGAGAGCGCCGCGCCAGAGCGCAGCCGTGCGAGCACGGCGGGCAGGTTCTCCTGCGGCAGCGAGAACACGACGTCGATCGGCTCGACCTGCGTCACGACGACCAGGCCGTTGGCGTCGGCGGCGTGAATCAGATTGCCGGGGTCGACCTGCCGCAGCCCGGTGCGCCCCGCCACCGGGGCGCTGACGCGCGTGAACGAAAGCTGCAGCCGCGCGTTATCGGCGGCGGCCTTGTCGGCCGCGACGGTCGCCTCGAGCTGGCGCACCAGCGCCGCCTGCTGGTCGACCTGCTGGCGCGCGATCGAATCGGTCGCAAGCAGTCCGCGATAGCGGTCGAGATCGACTTTCGCGCTCTCGAGCTGAGCGGCATCGCGCGCCTGCTGCGACTCGGCCTGCTCCAGCGCCACCTGGAACGGGCGTGGGTCGATCTGCGCCAGAAGCTGGCCCGCCTTCACGTGGTCGCCTTCCTTGAAGAACACGCGGTCCAACTGACCGTCGACGCGGCTGCGAACGGTCACGGTGCTGCGCGCGGTCACGGTGCCGAGCGCGGTCAGCCGCACCGGCAGGTCCGCGGTGCGCACCGCCGCCGCGCTGACCGGAAACGGTCGTGCGGCGTCGAAGCGCCCGCCCTTCGTCGGAGTCCCCATGGGCGTGCCGGTCGACGCGGGTCGCTGCCAATACCAGACGCCGATCGCCGCGGCGACGATCAGCACGACTGCAGTCCAGTAGATCGGCCGGCGCGAACCGCGTTGCGGGCTGGCGGCGGCTTCAGCCACCGAGAGTTCTTCTTGCGGGGCGTTCTTCATGGAATCTCAAGGCGAAGCGACAGCGCGCGCGGCGCGCGCGCCGTCGAGGAAGAAGGTGATCGCGTTCGTGGCCCAGGCTGCAATCTCGCGCCGCGTCGGTGATGGCCGCAGGCCGAATACCAGCCGTCGGTACTCGCCGCACAGCATCGCCGACTGACAGGCGGCTGCGAGTGTAGCCGCCGGCAGACGCGTGCCGAGCTCGCGTCGCACGTCGGCTCTCCGGAAGTACTCGGCCAGCTGCGCGTGCACGCGCGCCGGGCCGCGCTCGAAGAATGAGCGCGCGACCCCGGGAAACGACGGTGCCTCGGCGATGATCGTGCGGCGCAGGGCCAGCGCGGCGGGGCGCGTCGCCGCCCACAGGTAGTTGCGGGCGAACGCAACCAGCGCCGCGCGTGCGGGGCGCGGGTCATGCACGAGGTCGGGCGCGCGTTCCAGCAGGCCATCGCCGTGTTCGACCACCGCGGCGAGCAGCCCGGACTTGCCGCCGAACTTCGCGTAGATCGTGCGCGCAGCGACGTGCGCTTCGCGTGCGATCGATTCCAGACTCAGCGCACGATAGCCGTGGCGGACGATCAGCGCGGCCGCAATTTCGAGCAGCGCCGCCTCGCGGCGCTTCGCCTCGATGCGGTTGGGACGCCCCGGACGGACGCGATGTGCAGGCGCGCTCGTGCGCAGCGGCGCGGATGCGGACATGGGATGTGCGCGGTTCGGATGGCCGGCGGTGAATGCCCGGAAACCCTAGATCGCGCGTGTGAATGCAATGCGCACATTTCATTGCAAAACGTTTCCGGCGCCGCGCTCGTGCGTGGGTCGAATGCCGAAGACAAATGTCTCGCCATGCGCGACCGGCCCGCTCGCGAGACCCATGAAGCATCAGAGGTTATTCACGGGATCGGCGCCCACGCGAGCACATCGTGCGTGCTAAGTTGCGGCGTGTTCATTGCGGTCGGGCGCGACGCCCGTGTCGACGGTGCGTGAAGGGTCGAGTCGGCTCGCATCGCTCGCCCGAATCGCTCATCCCTGCGCATACGCGTGACTCCCGGGACGCCATCACCCTTTCGAGATGTTCAGGCCCGTCCGTTTCTCGCTGCGATTCATCGTGCCGCTGTTCGTCGCGATGCTGGGACTCGCGTACGTCGCGGTGCCGTGGGTGGACGGGCTGATGCTGCGCTGGTTCGTGCGCGATCTGGACATCCGTTCGAGCCTGATCGGGCGCACGCTCGGCGATTCGATCGTCGAGCACATGCAGTCGGGGAACTGGTCGCGCATCGATGCGCTGCTCGAGCGCGCAACGAGCGACGAGCGCCTGTACGCGGTCGCCATCTGCTCTCCCGAAGGGCAGATGCTGCGGCATACGTCGATGTTGCCGCGCCCGGTCGACTGCTCGGTGGTGAAACGGCTGAGCGACGGCGGCAGCGAAGTGCTGAACCTGCCGCAGGGTCCCGTGCACGTGGCGGTGAGCGAACTGCACAGCGACGACCAGAATCTCGGCGCGCTGCTGCTCGTGCACGACATGAGCTTCATCACGCGTCGCAGTGAGGATACGCGCAAGTACGTAATGCTGACCTTCGCCGTGCTCGGCGTTGCGGCCGGGCTCATTTCGGTTGCGGTCGCCCTGCTGAGCTGGCGCGGCTGGATGGCGGGGGTGCGCGCGATGCTGAGGGGAGAAGGCGTGTTCCGGCCGTTCTCGCAGCCGCGCCCCGAGCTGCAGCCGCTGGTCGGCGACCTGCGCACGCTGCTGCGGGAGATGCAGATCGAGCGCCGGCTGCAGGATGACGCGACCATGCAGTGGACGCCGGAAACGCTGCGGCGCCTGCTGCGGCAGGAGCTGTCCGGCGACGAGGTGATCGTCGTGTCCAACCGCGAGCCGTACATTCACGTGCGTTCCGCACGCGGCATCGAGGTGCAGCGCCCGGCGAGCGGCCTGGTGACGGCGGTCGAGCCGGTGATGCGCGCCTGTTCCGGGACCTGGATCGCGCACGGCGGCGGCTCGGCCGATCGCGAGACGGCCGACAAGCACGGCCGGCTGCGCGTGCCGCCGGGGGACGCGGCGTACACGCTGAAACGGATCTGGCTCACCGAAGCCGAAGAGCGGGGCTACTACTACGGATTCGCCAACGAGGGGCTGTGGCCGTTGTGCCATATCGCGCATGTGCGGCCGGTGTTCCGCAGCGACGACTGGGCGCAGTACCGGCACGTGAACGAGCGCTTCGCCGACGCGGTGGTGGCGGAAGCGAGGACGTCCGATCCGGTCGTCCTCGTGCAGGACTATCACTTCGCGCTGCTGCCGGCGCTGATCCGCGAACGGCTGCCGAAGGCGACGATCATCACCTTCTGGCACATCCCGTGGCCGAACCCGGAGTCGTTCGGCATCTGTCCATGGCGCGAGGAAATCCTGCGCGGCCTGCTCGGCTCGACGATCGTCGGATTTCACACGCCGTTTCACTGCAACAACTTCCTGCAGACGATCGACCGCTTTCTGGAGGCGCGCATCGAGCACGAGAACTCGACCGTGCACGTCGGCGGGCACCTGACCCGCATCGAGAGCTATCCGATCTCGATCGCCTGGCCGACGACCAGCGACCCGACGCCGATTCTCGAATGCGCGCGCCGCGTGCGCAGCCGCTTCGGCCTGGACCTTGCGCATCGCATCGGACTCGGCGTGGACCGGCTCGATTACACGAAGGGCATCAGCGAGCGGATGCGGGCGGTCGAACGCCTGTTCGAGCTGCACTCG
Source organism: Burkholderiales bacterium (assembly GCA_037915775.1). Taxonomy (GTDB): domain Bacteria; phylum Pseudomonadota; class Gammaproteobacteria; order Burkholderiales; family Burkholderiaceae_F; genus JAKOQB01. Next base: position 8,047 of record JBAIYN010000318.1, read on the forward strand.
GAGTGGATCGGCCGCTTCACCTTCGTCCAGATCGCCTCGCCGTCGCGCAGTTCGCTCGAGGAGTACCAGCACTTCGAATCCGCGGTGCGCGACCTGGCCGCACGCATCAACGCCCGCTTCGGCAACGGCGTGTACCTGCCGATCCGCCTGCTGATCGAGCACCATGACGCCGACGCCGTGCGCGAGTATTACCGCGGCTGCGACGTCGCGCTGGTCACCAGCCTGCACGACGGGATGAACCTGGTTGCGAAGGAGTTCGTCGCCGCGCGCGATGACGAGCAGGGTGTGCTGATCCTTTCGCACTTCGCCGGCGCTGCGCGGGAGCTGCACGAGGCGCTGGTGGTCAACCCGTACCATACCGAGGAGGTCGCGGAGACCCTGCACCGCGCGCTCGTGATGCCGGCGGCCGAGGCGCGCGTGCGCATGCGCAGCCTGCGCCAGGTCGTGCGCGACTTCAACGTCTATCGCTGGGCGGCGCGCATGCTGCTCGATGCCGCGCAACTGCGGCGCCGCGAGCGGGTGGCCGCGCGCATCGGGGCGCACACGAGCGCGTGACCGGCGCGCGCGGCGCAAGCGGGAGCGACAACCGGCATGAAGTACCTGTTCGGCGCTGAGGGGACGGCGGAGCTCGCACGACTGAACGCGGGGACCGCACTGTTCGCATTCGACTTCGACGGCACGCTGGCGCCGATCGAGCCGCGGCCCGAAGAGGCGCGCGTGCCTGCCGACGTGACGCAACGGCTGCAGGCGTTGACGCAGCTTGCGCCGGTCGCGGTGATCTCGGGGCGCCGCCGGGCGGACCTGGTCGAGCGGCTGCCCGCGACGGTGCGCTACCTGGTCGGCAACCACGGCAACGAAGGCAGTCCGCTCGCGATCGACACGGCGGCGATGCTTTCAGCGTGCGAGGGCTGGCGCGCGCAGCTCAGCGCATGTCTCGCGGCCGACCCGCGCGGCGCGAGCGTGCTGTTCGAGGACAAGTCGCTGTCGCTCTCGCTGCATTACCGGCAGGCGCGCGACCGCGAAGGCGTGGCCGCGTGGCTGCAGGAGTGCGTCGACAGGCTGGCCCCCAAGCCGCACGTGATCGCCGGCAAGCTGTCGCTCAATCTGATGCCGCCGGGTGCGGTGACGAAGTTCGATGCGCTGGCCGCGATCGCGGCGGCCGAGCGCGCCGACGCGGTGCTCTTCGTCGGCGATGACGACAACGACGAAATCGTGTTCGCCCGGGCGCCGCGGCATTGGCTGACGGTGCGTGTCGAATTGCAGCGCGGCAGCCGGGCGCGGTACTTCCTGCACCAGCAGTCCGGAGTCGCGACGCTGCTCGACCACCTGGTCAGGAGCCGCACGGCGCTGGCAAATCAGCAAGGCGGCGAGGCATGAGCGCGCTTGCGCCGAAATCATTACCTTCGGCGCTTCGGTAAGCTTCAACATTTTGCAGTCGAAGAATCCTCATGCAATACGTCTACACCATGCGCCGGGTCGGCAAGATCGTGCCGCCGAAGCGCGAAATCCTGAAGAACATCTCGTTGAGCTTCTTCCCCGGCGCCAAGATCGGCGTGCTGGGCCTCAATGGCGCGGGCAAGTCGACGCTGCTGCGGATCATGGCCGGCGAGGACAGGAACTACGAGGGCGAGGCAGTGCCGATGCCGGGCATCAAGATCGGCTTCCTGCCGCAGGAGCCGCAGCTCGACCCGGAAAAGACCGTGCGCCAGGAAGTCGAGGCGGGGCTCGGCGAAGTGTTCGAGGCCAAGGCCAGGCTCGACGCGATCTATGCCGCGTACGCCGAGCCGGACGCCGACTTCGACGCGCTCGCGGCCGAGCAGGCCAAGTACGAGGCGATCCTCGCCACGCGCGGCGAGGACCTCGAGCATCAACTGGAAATCGCCGCCGACGCGCTGCGCCTGCCGCCGTGGGACGCGAAGATCGCCAACCTGTCCGGCGGCGAGAAGCGCCGTGTGGCGCTGTGTCGCCTCCTGCTGTCGAAGCCGGACATGCTGCTGCTGGACGAGCCGACCAACCACCTCGACGCCGAAAGCGTCGAATGGCTCGAGCAGTTCCTGCTGCGCTTTCCGGGCACGGTGGTCGGCGTCACGCACGACCGCTACTTCCTCGACAACGCGTGCCAGTGGATCCTCGAGCTCGACCGCGGCTTCGGCATCCCGTACGAGGGCAACTACTCGGCGTGGCTCGACCAGAAGGAGCGGCGGCTCGAGATCGAGGCCAAGCAGGAGCAGGCGCGCATAAAGACGATGAAGGCCGAGCTCGAATGGGTGCGGCAGAACGCGAAGGGGCGGCAGGCCAAGAGCAAGGCGCGCCTGCAGCGCTTCGAGGAGCTGTCGAGCTACGAATACCAGGCGCGCAACGAGACGAGCGAGATCTTCATCCCGGTCGCCGAACGGCTCGGCAACGAGGTGATCGAGTTCAATGAGGTCAGCAAGGGCTACGGCGACCGGCTGCTGATCGAGAAGCTGAGCTTCAAGGTGCCGCCGGGCGCGATCGTCGGCATCATCGGCCCCAACGGCACCGGCAAGTCGACGCTGTTTCGCATGATCACCGGCAAGGAGAAGCCGGATGCCGGCGAGATCAAGCTCGGGCTGACGGTGAACCTCGCGTA
>JBAIYN010000609.1:0-4837 GCA_037915775.1 Burkholderiales bacterium
GGCGTAGCGCCATGCCGCGTCCGGCGAGCGCGAAATCCGTCGTGTCGTAGTAGACGGTTTCGACGTCTTTGACCTGCGGCGCCCCGAAGCGCGCCAGGCGCCGGCGCAGTCGCGGCAGATCCTTCGCAGTGACGACGAGCTTGAGTTCGATTTCGCGTGGGACATCCATCGGCACCCAGTGTAGAGATGCCGACGTGTCGCACGCGCTACGGCGCAAAGCGGTGCAATTGTTCGCGCTGCGGCCGCGTCAACAGCGCATCGGCCTTGTCGCGCCCATCGAGCGCGTTCTCGACCATCTGCAGGCGAAGATCCGAGATGCGCTTGTAGGCCGCCAGGATTGCCGCGCGATCACGCTTGTCCGCCCACATCAGATCGCGCAGCCTGGCCATTTCGTCCTGCATCTTGCCCATCGTGTCCCAGTTCTTTCGGCGCAGGTCGTCCTGCAGTTTCAGCACCTGCTTGCGCTGCGATTCGCTGAGATCGAGGCGGTCGATCGGACCGAGGCCGAAACCCATCCAGCCTGCGCCGCCCATCAGTCCTGCGCCCGGGCCAAATCCGCCCATCATTCCGGGGCCCATGCCCCAGCCGCCGTGACCACAGCGGAGGTCGTCGTCACGCGGGTCGCGCCAGTGGCCCGGCCCATGGCCGGGTCCATAGCCCTGGCCGTACCCACCCATCATTCCTGGACCCATCGGCGGCGGTCCGGGCGGTGGCGTCTGCTGCGCAGATGCGGCGGCGCCGAGGACGCACAATGCGGCCGCCACCGCGGTTCGCTTCCAGTCCATGCACTTCCTCCTTGCCCGATCGATCGATGAATTCGCGCGCGACAACGGTTCGGATGCATCACGCCAGGACAGCGCCACGGCCTATGCCCGACCACGCAGCCGCTGCGCCGCGCGCATCAACGTGACTGCTGCGGTAGAAGAAAGTTCAACATCGGCGAGGGGTCGCGCAAGCGCGTGTATGGCATGCCGGCGACACCGTCACGGCACGCGGGAACGACGATGCTCTTGCGCTAGCGCAAACGCCGGGCGGACCGGCGCCGATACGCTGCTGTCCGGTGTCGTGTGTAACGAGCGGCGTTACGACTGCGGGGCATGAAGCTGCGACGCACTTATCGAATACGGGCATTGGCGCTTGCGCTGTGTGCGTTCCTGCTCGCGCAGTGGTCGCTGGCGGCGCACGCCTGCCCGCAGCTCGTGCCCAGCCAGGCCCCGGCGCAGACGCAGGCCGCCGCTGCAGTCACGGCTGACCACTGCCAGCACGGCAGCGATGCGCGCGCGACGGTCTGCTACAAGCACTGCAACGCCGACGACCAGGCTTCGAGCGCGCTGAATATCGCGTTCGCTGCGCCACCACCCGCGCTGCACATCGTCCGCTTCACCGCTGCGGAACCCACGGCCACCGTGCCGCCCGGGCTTGACGGGGCGCGCGCCACGGCGCCGCCCTTGAACATCCTGTACTGCGTCTCCCTGACCTGAGATCGGCGTTCGCGGCGCAGCCGCCGCGATGCAGTCACTTCCGATCCCGGGTTTCGGTCGCGCCGCGACCATCTGAAGGAGAAACGCATGCATACCCACATTTCGCGCCGCCACGCGCTGCAGACACTGGCGCTGCTGGCAATGTCACCGTCCTTCGTCCACGCCGCCTCGCCGATGCCGGCCGTCGATGTCTACAAGAGTCCCGCGTGCGGCTGCTGTGGCGACTGGATGAAGCACCTGAAGGCAAGCGGCTTCGCGGACGTCAAGGTGCACGAAGTCCCCGACACGGCGCCGTGGCGCGCACGCTTCGGCCTGCCGGACAAATACGGCTCGTGCCACACCGCGCTGGTCGCCGGCTACGTCGTCGAGGGCCACGTGCCGGCGCGCGACATCAAGCGGCTGCTCGCCGAGCGCCCGAAGGCGGTGGGCCTCGCAGTGCCCGGCATGCCGGTGGGCTCGCCCGGCATGGACGGCCCCGAGTACAAGGGCGTCAAGGACCGGTACGACGTGCTGCTGGTCGATGCCGGCGGCGCGGCGCAGGTCTGGGCGCGTTACAACTAGGAGCACGAGTTGAACAAGACCGTACGGCTCCTCGCCGTCTGCTGGAGCCTGACCTGCAGTGCGGCATTCGCCCAATCGGCACAGGACGCGCAACTGGGCAGTTCGCTCGACGGAATGCTCGCGTATGCGCGCGAGCACCATCCGGAGCTGCGCTCGATGCGCTTCGAAGCCGACGCCGCTGCGCAGCGCGTCTTGCCGGCCGGCAGCCTGCCCGACCCGATGCTGCAGGTCGAGCTGCGCGACATCGACAACAGCGGCGCGTCGAGCCCGAACCTGCTGCCAAGCCGCGTCGGCTCCACGCGCTACCAGTTCCGGCAGACCTTTCCCTCGTGGGGCAAGCGCGACGCGAAGCGCGACGCGGCGCAGGCCGCGGCCGACGAAGCAGCGGACCGCACCGACGTCACCTGGAACGAACTGGCGCTGCAGATCAAGTCGACCTATGCGCGCTACCAGCAGACGACGGCGAGCCTCGTGCAGTTGCGCGACATCCTCGCGCTCGTCGACCGGCTCGAATCGGTCGCGCAGGTCCGTTACGCGGGCGGGCTTGCCCCGCAGCAGGACGCGATCCGCGCACAGGTCGAGCGCACCGCAATGCGCAGCGACATCGTGATGCTCGAAGCCGACCTCAACGCCACGCGTGCGCGGCTGAACGGGCTGCTTGCGCGCGCCTCCGATGCGCCGCTGGCCGCACCGAACGACGAAGCCGCCTTGCCGCCGCTGACGCGCGTGGACCTCGCGACCCTGCGCGAGCGTGTGCTGGCGCGCAATCCGCAACTGAAGGCCGAAGCCGCGCGCATCCGCGCCGCCGAACGCAACAAGGATGCCGTGTTCGCGAACCGCTATCCGGAGTTCACGATCGGCGTCTCCCCGATCCAGATGCGCGACCGCATCGCGATGTGGGAGCTGATGTTCGAAGTCAACATCCCGCTGCAGCAGGGCAGCCGGCGCGCCGACGAACGCGAGGCGCTGTCGATGCTGTCTGCCGCGCAGGCGCGCCGCGAGGCCGCGCTGAACGATCTGCTGTCGCAGCTTGGAGAGAACGTCGCCGCGTACAAGGCCGCGCATCAGGTCGAAACGCTGACGCGCACCAGCCTGCTGCCCGAAGCAGACGTCGCGTGGCGCGCCGCGCTGGCGGGCTACGAGACCGGCAAGGTCGACTTCACCACCGCGCTCGAAGCCGAGCGCCAGATCCGTCAGGCGCGCCTGACGCTTATCCGGACCCGCGCCGACGCGCGCATGAAGCAGGCCGAAATCGAGCGGCTGCTTGGAGAAGACCTATGAGCAAGTCCAGCCTGTTCGCCGTCGTGGCGGTCGCGGCGATCGCCGGCGTGACCGGGTACTGGTACGGCACGCGGCATTCCTTACCGGCGCCGCAGGCGGATGCCGGCAAGTCCACTGCAGCCGAAGGCACGGCGAAGAAGAGCGAACGCAAGATCCTCTACTACCGCAACCCGATGGGGCTGCCCGACACGTCGCCGACGCCGAAGAAGGACTCGATGGGGATGGACTACATCCCCGTGTACGAGGGCGACGAGGACGGGGGCGCCGCCTCGGGAATCAAGGTCAGCACCGAGAAGATCCAGAAGCTCGGCGTGCGCACCGCGAAGGTCGAGAAACGCGCTCTCGACGCGGTCGTGCGTGCCACCGGCCGCGTCGAAGTCGACGAACGCCGGCTCGCGACGGTCACCGCGAAGTACGAAGGCTACATCGAGAGGCTGCACGTGAACGCGACCGGCCAGTACGTCGCGCGCGGCCAGCCCCTGTTCGAGGCATACAGCCCCGAACTACTCGCCGCGCAGCGCGAATACCAGGTTGCGATGCAAGGCGCCGCGAGCGTCAAGGGCGCCGACGCACAGACGCAGGCCGGGATGCAGCGGCTGGCCGAATCCGCGCTGAAGCGGCTCGCCTACTGGGACGTCACCGACGAGGACATCGCGCGGCTGGCGGCCGGCGGCGAGCCGCGGCGCGTGCTGACCTTCCGCGCACCGGGGAGCGGCATCGTGCTGGAACGCAAGGCCACGCAGGGCATGCGCTTCATGCCGGGCGAGATGCTGTACCAGATCGCCGACCTGTCGAGCGTGTGGGTGATCGCCGACGTCTTCGAGCAGGACATCGGCCGCATCCGCGTGGGGCAGCCGGCGCAGGTCCGCTTCGAAGCCTATCCGGGCGAAACCTTCAGCGGCCGGGTTACGTACGTCTATCCGACGCTGAAGGCCGAGACGCGCTCGGCGCAGGTGCGCATCGAACTGCCCAACCGCGGCGGACGACTCAAGCCGTCGATGTACGCGACGGTCGAACTCTCCGGCGGCGCAGGTGCCAGCGTGCTGGCGGTGCCGACCTCGGCGGTGATCGACAGCGGCAAGCGACAGGTGGTGCTGGTCGACGCCGGCGACGGTCGCTTCGAATCGCGCGAAGTGAAGCTGGGCGCGCGCGGCGAGGACTATGTGGCCGTGCTCGACGGCGTGAAGGAAGGCGAGTCGGTCGTGGTCGCGGCCAACTTCCTGATCGACGCCGAAAGCAACCTGAAGGCGGCGATCGGCGGACTGACCGCGCCTGCAACATCGGCCGCCGGCAAGGCGGCGCATTCGGCGACCGGCGAACTGCTCGACGTCGATGCGAAGAGCGGCGCGCTGCTGATTGCGCATGATCCGATCGCGAGCCTCGGCTGGCCGAAGATGCAGATGGAATTCGTGCCGGCCAACGACGCGATTGCCAAGGCGGTCAAGCCGGGCACGAAGATCGACTTCGAGTTCGTCGAGCGCAAGCCGGGCGAGTGGGTCGTGACGAAGATCGAG
>JBAIYN010000262.1:0-14481 GCA_037915775.1 Burkholderiales bacterium
ACCTCGATCGCGCGGTCGCCGAATACGTGCAGCGCTATCCCGGCGTCGAGGTCGACCTGTCGATCAGCGAGCGGATGGTCGATCTGGTCGACGAGGGGTTCGACCTCGCGGTGCGCGTGACGAGGGAAATCGCGCCGGGGCTGATCGCGCGCCGGCTCTCGCGTGCTCGCCTCGTCGTCTGCGCCGCGCCCGCATACCTGAAGAAGCACGGCGTGCCGGTAAGGCCGGAAGATCTGGCGCGCCACAACTGCCTCTTTTATTCGCATTCGAGCTACCGCAACGATTGGCGCTTCCGGCGCAAAGGCGATGAGCGGACGGTGCGGGTGTCGGGAAATCTGCGCAGCAATAACGGCGACGTGCTGATGAATGCCGCGATCAACGGCCTGGGAGTGATCTACGAGCCCACGTTCCTCGTGCACGAGGCACTGCGGCAGAAGCGTCTGATCCGCATCCTCCCCGACTGGGAGCCGGACGAGTTCTCCCTGTTTGCGGTGTATCCGAACCGGAAGTTCCTGCCGCCGAAGGTGCGCAGCTTCATCGACTTTCTCGCCGAGCGCTTCGGCCTGGAGCCGTACTGGGACCTCGACGACAAGGGCAGCCGCGCCGGCGAATCGCGCCCGGCAGTAGCATCTGCGCATGGGGACCGCCGAAAGCGCCACCGCTCGCGCCGCTGAGCTCGACCTTCCCGGGCTGCGCGACGCATTGGCACGGCGCATCGCGCTGCGCACCGAAAGCCAGAACCCGGAGCGCCGATCCGAGCTGCGACGCTATCTGACCGACGAGATCGCGCCCGCGCTCGAGCGCATGGGGTTTGCCGCGCAGCTGTGGGACAACCCGGTCGCGGGCGGACCGCCGTTCCTGTTTGCCGAGCGCATCGAGGATCCGCGACTGACGACGGTGCTGATGTACGGCCACGGCGACGTCGTGCTCGGCTACGACGCGCAGTGGAAGCAGGCGGCCTCGCCGTGGATGCTCGAGGAGAAAGGGGACCGCTGGTATGGCCGCGGCGCGGCTGACAACAAGGGACAGCACTCGATCAATCTGGCGGCGCTCGAGCACGTGCTGAAGACGCGCGGCGCGCTGGGTGGCAACTTCAAGTGGCTGTTCGAGATGGGTGAGGAAATCGGCTCGCCGGGACTGCGCGCGATCTGCACGCAGCGCAAAGCGAAGCTCGCGGCCGACGTGTTCATCGCCAGCGACGGTCCGCGCCTGCGCTCGGACCTGCCGACTCTGTTCCTCGGTTCGCGCGGCTGCTTCAACTTCACGCTCGAATGCACGCTGCGCGATGGCGCGCATCACTCTGGCAACTGGGGTGGATTGCTGGCCAATCCGGGCACGCTGCTTGCCAACGCGATCGCGTCGATGGTCGATGCGCGCGGCCGCATCCTCGTCGACGCGCTGAGGCCGGGGCCGATTCCCGACAGCGTGCGGCGTGCGCTGGCCGCGATCGAGCCGGGCGAGCCCAACGGACCCACGATCGACGGCGACTGGGGCGAACCGGGGCTGACGCCGGCCGAACGCGTGTTCGGGTTCAACGCGCTCGAAGTGCTCGCGTTCAAGACCGGCAACCCGGAACACCCGGTCAACGCGATTCCCGCACGCGCGACTGCCACGCTGCAGTTGCGTTTCGTCGCGGGCTGCGATCCTTCCACGTTCATCCCGGCGATCCGCGCGCATCTCGATCGGCTCGGATTTGCGCGCATTACGGTTGCGCAGGATCGCGCCGAGGTGATGGCCGCGACGCGGCTCGATCCCGACAATGCATGGGTGCACTGGGCCGCGCGCAGCATCGAGCGCACGACCGGCCTGCGTCCGGCGGTCCTGCCCAACCTCGGCGGCTCGCTGCCGAACGACTGTTTCGCCGACGTGCTGGGCTTGCCGACGCTGTGGGTTCCACACTCCTATCCGGCGTGTTCCCAGCACGCGCCCGATGAGCATCTGCGGTCGGACGTGGCCGCGCAGGGGCTGCGCATCATGGTGGGGCTCGTCGAGGATCTGCCGCGCCGTGATGTGATAGCGCTGCAACATTGACCTGCGCCGCGACCCGCGGGACGCGCGGCCCGCCTCGGCGCCGTGGTAAAAAGCGAACCCGCACTCCGTTGCGCGGCAGGCTTTTTCCTGTGTTGCCTGGCCAGGCGAGCCGGGCACCCACTGGCAGAACGCAATCCCGGCACTTGGCAGGGATGCCGTCCTGCTGCCGCGCGCGGGAGTCGAGAACAATCCAGTCGACCCGGGCTCCAATGAGTCGACGCTCAGACAGGGATGGCCTGATGTCACGAATTCGTGCGCGCCTGACGGGCGCGAGCATTGCGCTGGCCGCACTGGTCGGCCTGGCCGGCTGCAAGCCGTCCACTGCACCGCAAACCGCCGCGCCGCCGGCGCCGCAGGTCGGCGTGATGACTGTGCAGCCCAAGCCGGTGGCCATCCGCAGCGAGCTTCCGGGTCGCACATCGCCGACGCTGATCGCCGAAGTCCGGCCGCAGGTGAACGGCATCGTGAAGTCGCGCAACTTCCAGGAAGGCGCCGAAGTCAAGGCGGGCAGCCTGATGTATCAGATCGACGCCGCGCCTTACCAGGCCGCGTACGAAAGCGCGCAGGCCGCACTTGCCAAGGCCGAAGCCGCGCTCGCGACCGCGCGCGACAAGGCCAAGCGCTACCAGGAACTGGTTGCGATCAAGTTTCTCAGCCAGCAGGACTACGACGACGCCGCGGCCGCCGCGCGCCAGTCCGAGGCCGATGTCGCCGCCGCGAAGGCCGCGGTCGACACCGCGCGCATCAACCTCGGCTACACGCGGATCGTCGCGCCGATCTCCGGGCGCACCGGCAAGTCCACCGTCACGCCGGGCGCGCTCGTGACCGCCAACCAGCAGGCTGCGCTGGTCACGATCCAGAAGCTCGATCCGATCTACGTCGACGTCGCGCAGTCGAGCGCGGACCTGCTGCGCCTGAAGCGCGAGATGGAGAAGGGGACGCTGAAGCGCGCCGCCGACAACGGCGCCAGCGTGGGGCTGGTGCTGGAAGACGGCACGCGCTATCCGCTCGAAGGCACGCTGCAGTTCGCCGACGTCACCGTCGATCCCGGCACTGGCGCGGTCACGCTGCGGGCGCTGTTTCCGAATCCGAATCGGATGCTGCTGCCCGGCATGTACGTGCGCGCGGTGCTCGAGGAGGGCGTGCGCGACAACGCGATCGTGGTGCCGCAGCAGGCGGTCACGCGCGACCCGTCCGGCGCGGCGATCGCGTGGGTTGTCGGGTCCGACGGCAAGGCCGAGCCGCGCACGCTGCAGGTCGCGCGCACGCTCGGGGCCGAATGGCTGATCGACGGCGGCCTGAAGCCCGGCGATCGCGTGATCGTCGAGGGGCTGCAGCGCGTTCGTCCCGGCGCCGTTGTGCAGGCGGTCGAGCGCGGCGACCCGAACACGCCCGCACCCGCCGCCGCTCCTCCCGCTGCGCCGTCAGGCGGAGGCGATTCCGCGCCGAAGAAATCCGAAGCCGCGCCGCGCTCCTGACGCACCCACCGGAAGCCCACGATGCTGTCGCGTTTCTTCATCGATCGGCCGATCTTCGCCTGGGTGATCGCGCTGGTGGTCATGCTGGCCGGGCTGCTGTCGATCTTCCGCCTGCCGATCGCGCAGTACCCGAACATCGCGCCGCCAACGATCACGGTGTCCGCCACGTATCCGGGCGCATCGGCCAAGACGGTCGAGGACACGGTCACGCAGATCATCGAGCAGAACATGACCGGGCTGGACGGGCTGCGCTACATCTCGTCGACCAGCGACAACACCGGCACCTCGCAGATCACGCTGACCTTCAATTCCGGAGTCGATCCGGACATCGCGCAGGTGCAGGTGCAGAACAAGCTGAAGCTCGCCGAGCCGCTGCTGCCGCCGGAGGTGGAGCAGCAGGGCGTGAAGGTCACCAAGTCGGTGCGCAACTTCATCATGGTGGTCGGCTTCTATTCGGAAGACGGTTCGATGAACCGCAACGACATCGCCGACTACGTCGCGGCCAACGTGCAGGACCCGCTGTCGCGCGTGCCGGGCGTGGGCGAGGTGACGCTTTTCGGCACGCAGTACGCGATGCGGATCTGGCTCGACCCGAACAAGCTGATCAGCTACAAGCTGACGCCGGCCGATGTCGCCAGCGCGGTGCGCGCGCAGAACGCGCAGGTCGCTGCCGGCCAGTTGGGCGGATTGCCGGCAGTGCGCGGCCAGCAGCTGAATGCCACGATCAACGCGCAGAGTCTGCTGCAGCGGCCGGAGCAGTTCGAGAACATCGTGCTGCGTACGACAGAAAGCGGCGCGACCGTGCGCATCCGCGACGTGGCGCGAGTGGAACTGGGAGGAGAGAACTACAACGTCCTGTCGTTCTACAACGGCCAGCCGTCATCGGGCGTGGCGATCCGGCTGGCGGCCGGTGCCAACGCGCTCGAAACCGCCGACGCGGTGCGCGCCAAGGTCGACGAGCTTGCTCCGTTCTTCCCGCGCGGGCTGAAGTCGATCATCCCTTACGACACCACGCCGTTCATCCGCCTGTCGATCCACGAGGTGGTCAAGACGCTGCTGGAGGCGTTCGCGCTGGTGTTCCTCGTGATGTTCCTGTTCCTGCAGAACCTGCGCGCGACGCTGATCCCGGCGATCGCGGTGCCGATCGTGCTGCTCGGGGCGTTCGCGGCGATGTCCGCGTTCGGCTTCTCGATCAACGTGCTGACGATGTTCGGCCTCGTGCTCGCGATCGGCCTGCTGGTCGACGACGCGATCGTGGTGGTCGAGAACGTCGAGCGCGTGATGAGCGAGGAGGGCCTGTCCCCGAAGGAGGCCACGAAGAAATCGATGGGCCAGATCACCGGCGCGCTGATCGGGGTCGCGCTGGTGCTGGCCTCGGTGTTCATTCCGATGGCGCTCTTCGGCGGGTCGGTTGGCGTGATCTACCGCCAGTTCTCGCTGACGCTGGCGGCGTCGATGCTGCTGTCGATCGGCGTGGCGCTGATCCTGTCGCCGGCGCTGTGCGCGACGTTGCTGAAGCCGGTGCACAAGGGCGAGCATTTCAAGACGACCGGCTTCTTCGGCCGCTTCAACCGCGGCTTCGATCGCGGCCGCAACGCGCTGCTCTCAGTGGTGCAGCGGATGGTGGCCCACAGCGCGCGCTGGCTCGCCGTGTTCGTGGCAATGGTGGCGGTCGTGGTGGTGCTGCTGCACCGGATGCCGACGTCGTTCCTGCCGGACGAGGACCAGGGCATCCTGTTCACGCAGGTCGTGCTGCCGCCGGGGGCCACGCAGGAGCGCACGCTCGGCGTGCTGCGTGAGATCGAGCGCCACTACCTGCAGGACGAGAAGGACGCGGTGCAGTCGCTGTTCACCGTCGCTGGCTTCTCGTTCTCCGGCAGCGGGCAGAACGGCGGCATCGCGTTCGTGCGGATGAAGGACTGGTCGGAACGGGGCGGGCCGCAACTGTCGGTGCAGGCGGTCGCGCAGCGCGCGAACATCGCTTTCTCGAAGCTGCGCGACGCGATCGCCTTCGCGTTCGTGCCGCCGGCGGTGCTCGAACTCGGCACGGCCAACGGCTTCGACATGTACCTGCAGGATCGCGCCGGTGCCGGTCACACGGCGCTGATGGGAGCACGCAACGAACTGCTCGGCATGGCGGCGAAGGAGCCGACGCTGATGGCGGTGCGGCCGAACGGGCTGGAGGACACGCCGCAGTACCAGGTCGACGTCGACACCGTGCGCGCCGGCGCGCTCGGGCTGTCGGTGGGCGACATCAACCAGGTGCTGTCGGCGGCCTGGGGCAGCGCGTTCGTCAATGACTTCGTCGACCGCGGCCGCGTGAAGAAGGTCTACATGCAGGCGGATGCGCCCTACCGGATGGTGCCGGAGGACCTCGACAAGTGGTACGTGCGCAATGGGCGGGGCGACATGGTGCCTTTTTCGATGTTCGCGCGCGGCAAGTGGACCTACGGCTCCCCGCGGCTGGAGCGCTTCAACGGCGTGTCCGCGGTCGAGATCCAGGGCCAGTCGGCGCCGGGTGCGAGTTCCGGCGAGGCGATGACGAAGATCGAGCAGCTGGCGGCGAAGCTGCCGCAGGGCTTCGGCGTTTCGTGGACCGGCTTGTCGTACGAGGAACGGCTGTCGGGCGCGCAGGCGCCGCTGCTGTACGGGCTGTCGATGCTGGTCGTGTTCCTGTGCCTGGCCGCGCTGTACGAAAGCTGGTCGATCCCGGTCGCAGTGATGCTGGTAGTGCCGCTCGGCGTGCTCGGCGCGCTGCTTGCCGCCAATGCGCGCGGGCTGGCGGACGACGTGTACTTCCAGGTCGGACTGCTGGTGACGATCGGCCTTTCGGCGAAGAACGCAGTGCTGATCATCCAGTTCGCGCTGCAGCAGATCGCGCACGGCGTCGAACTCGTGCCGGCCACGCTGGAGGCGGTGCGGCTGCGGCTGCGGCCGATCCTGATGACGTCCCTCGCGTTCGGCTTCGGCGTGCTGCCGATGGCGCTCGCCACCGGCGCGGGCTCGGGCAGTCAGCACGCGATCGGAACCGGCGTCTTCGGCGGCATGGTGGCCGCGACCTTCCTCGGCGTCGTGTACGTGCCGCTCTTCTTCGTCGTGGTGATGCGCGCGTTCGGGCGCAAGATCCTGGCGCGCCGCGACGAGGCGGTCGATGCGGCGCGTCAGGCGCCCTGATCACACACCGGCCGGATCTCCGTTCAGAATGTACCCGTGAGAGCGTGCATGGAGCACGCCCGCTCATGGGGGACTCAATCGTGTCGGATACCCTGGCGGTTCAACGTCTGATCGCTCTCTTCATCGCCGGCTGGCTGCTGTTCAGCTTCCCGCTGCTGGCGCTGTGGGATCGCGATCTGATGATTCTCGGCGTGCCGCTGTTTGCGGGCGGACTCTTCATTGTCTGGGGCGTGCTGATCGCGCTCGTTGCCTGGGTGGTCGAAAACATCCGGGAGTAAGTGGCGATGCTTTCGCCGACCCTGGTTCTCGCGGCATCGTTCGCGTACCTGCTGCTGCTGTTCCTGGTGGCGTGGTGGGCCGATCGGCGCGCGTTTGCCGGCCGCTCGGTGATCGGCAACGCGTGGGTATACGCACTGTCGATGGCGGTGTACTGCACCGCCTGGACGTACTTCGGCAGCGTCGGCCGCGCCGCGTCCGGCGGCATCTGGTTCCTGCCGATCTATCTCGGTCCCACGCTGGCGATGGTGGTGGCGTGGATGGTCCTGCGCAAGATGATCCGCATCGCGCGCACCTACCGGATCACGTCGATCGCGGATTTCGTCGCCAGCCGCTATGGCAAGAGCCCGCTGCTGGCCGGGCTCGTCACGCTGATCACCGTGGTGGGAATCGTCCCGTACATCGCGCTGCAGTTGAAGGCGATCGCGAGCGGCTATGCGCTGCTGACCACGCCCGTCGGCGAAGCGCTGCCCGCCAGCGGGGGCTGGTGGCGCGGTGGAACCCTGTACATCGCGCTGGCGCTGGCCGGGTTCACGATGATCTTCGGCACGCGGCACCTCGATTCGGCGGAGCGCCACGAGGGAATGGTGGCGGCGATCGCGTTCGAATCGATCGTCAAGCTGGTGGCGTTCGTTGCAGTCGGCGTGTTCGTGACCTGGGGGCTGTTCAGCGGGCCGGCCGACCTGTTCGGGCGCGCGATGGCGATGCCGGAACTCAAGCGCCTGCTCACCGTTTCACAGGGCCTCGACTTCCCGTACGCACAGTGGTTTGCGCTGACGCTGCTGTCGATGCTGTCCGTGATCTTCCTGCCGCGCCAGTTCCAGGTGATGGTGGTGGAGAACGTGGACGAGCGGCACCTGCGGCGCGCGGCATGGGCGTTTCCCGCGTATCTGCTGGCCATCAACGTGTTCGTGCTGCCGATCGCATTCGGCGGGCTGCTGTATTTCGCGCCCGGCACCGCCAATGCCGACACCTTCGTGCTGTCGCTGCCGCTCGCGGAGAAGCAGAACCTGCTTGCGCTGGCGGCATTCATCGGCGGGTTGTCGGCGGCCACCGGCATGGTGATCGTCGAGGCGATCGCCGTATCCACGATGGTCTGCAACGACCTGGTGATGCCGCTGCTGCTGCGCACCGGCGCGATCGGCACGCGGCGCGAGCCGCTCGTGGGCGACAACGCGCCGCGGAACCTGGCCGGCATGCTGCTCGGCATCCGACGCGTCGCGATCGTCGCGATTCTGCTGCTCGGCTACCTTTACTATCACCTCGCCGGCGAGGCGTATGCGCTGGTCAGCATCGGCCTGATCAGCTTTGCCGCGGTCGCGCAATTCGCGCCTTCGATGCTCGGCGGCATGTACTGGAAAGGCGGCACGCGCGAAGGCGCACTGGCGGGACTGCTGGCCGGCTTTGCGCTGTGGGTGTACACGCTGATGCTGCCGTCGATTGCCAAGTCCGGCTGGTGGACCACGGATTTCGTGCGCAACGGCCCGTTTGGCATTGCGATGCTCAGGCCGGAGCAGCTGTTCGGGCTGCCGGGACTCGACAACCTCACGCATTCGCTGTTCTGGAGCCTGCTGGCCAACGTCGTCCTGTATGTGGGGGTGTCGCTCGCGCATCGGCCGTCGGCTGCCGAAACGAGTCAGGCGCTGCTGTTCGTCGATGTGTTCAAGCGCGGCAGCGTCGACGGCGGTCGCCACGAGGGGCCGGTGTTCTGGCGCGGCCGCGCGAAGGTGGACGATCTGCTCGCGCTGGTCGCGCGCTTTCTGGGCGCGGAGCGCGCGCGCTCCCTGTTCGCGAGCTACGCCCGGCGGACCGGAAAGCCCGGGATCGCGCAGATCGAGCCGGATGCGCGGCTCGTCCAATTCGTCGAGACCCAGCTCGCCGGAGCGATCGGCAGCGCATCGGCGCGGGTCATGGTCGCCTCGGTCGCCGAGGAGGAGGCGCTCGACCTGGACGACGTGATGCGCATCCTTGACGAGGCGTCGCAGTTGCGCGCCTACTCACGCGAACTCGAGGAGAAATCGCAGTCGCTGCAGCGCGCGACCGCCGAGCTGCGCGCGGCCAACGAGCAGCTGAAGAGCCTGGACCGGCTCAAGGATGATTTCATGTCGTCTGTGACGCACGAGCTGCGTACCCCCCTGACCTCCATCCGTGCGCTGTCGGAGCTCATGGTCGACGACCCCGCGATGCCGGCGGACGAGCGCCAGCGCTTCCTCGGCATCATCGTGGGCGAAACGGAGCGGCTGTCGCGGCTGGTCGGCCAGGTGCTCGACCTGGCCAAGATCGAGTCCGGCAATGCCGACTGGCACGACGCCGACGTCGACATGCGCGCGCTCCTTTCCCAGGTCGCGCAGACCACGCGGGAGATGCTGCGCGAGCGCGGCGCCACGCTCGTCCTTGCCTTGCCCGACCGCGACTTGCCTCCGCTGCGCGTCGACCCCGACCGGCTGCTTCAGGTCCTGCA
The DNA here is from genome assembly GCA_037915775.1 of Burkholderiales bacterium. Classification (GTDB taxonomy): domain Bacteria; phylum Pseudomonadota; class Gammaproteobacteria; order Burkholderiales; family Burkholderiaceae_F; genus JAKOQB01. The sequence continues at coordinate 9,421 of JBAIYN010000262.1, forward strand.
CAATCTGCTCGGCAACGCCGCCAAGTTCGTCCCCGCGCAGGGGGGGCGCGTCGAGCTGCGATTGGTCGCCGACGACCAGGGCGTCACCGTGGAGGTGCAGGACAACGGCCCCGGCGTGCCGCCGGAACAGCGCGAGCTGATCTTCGAGAGGTTTCGCCAGGGCGGTGACGCAGCCCATCCGCGCTCGGGCACGGGACTGGGTCTGCCGATCAGCCGGCAGATCGTCGAGCATTTCGGTGGCCACCTGCAACTGCGTGGCGACAGGGGGCCGGGCGCGTGCTTTGCCTTCACAATTCCGTGGCGAAGGCCGGTGGTGACGCCGGCACGCACCGCCGGCGGTCCGGTTGTCGAACGTGGAGAGGAAGGATGACCTGCAAGATCCTGATTGCCGACGACGAGCCGAACATCCTGCTTTCTCTCGAGTACCTGATGAAGCGGGAGGGTTACGACGTGCTCGTGGCGCGCGACGGGCTGGAGGCTCTGGCGGCGCTGCGGCGCGAGCGCCCGCGGCTGGTGCTGCTCGACGTGATGATGCCGGGCAAGAACGGTTTCGAGGTCTGCCAGGAACTGCGCGCCGACGATTCGATCAAGGACACGCTGGTGCTGATGCTGACCGCCAAGGGGCGCGACACCGATGTCGCCAAGGGCATGGGCGTCGGCGCGAATGCCTACGTCACCAAGCCCTTCTCCACCAAGGAGCTGGTGCAGAAGGTGCAGGAACTGCTCGGGGGCAATCGGTGAAACGCGACCGGCGGCTGCTGGCCGCCGTCGCGCTCGCGGTGGGCGGCACGGCCCTGATCGCGGTAGCGTGGATCGTCGGCAGCAGCGCGCTCATCGCGTCGTCGCTCCGCGACGCCGACTGGGCCGCAGTGCGGTCCATCCTCGCGCCACGCTTGCCGGAGCTGGTGCTGACGACGCTGATGCTGATCGCCGTGGTCGTGGTCATCGTGCACGCCTTGTATCGGCGCTGGGTCGCGCCGGCCGCGCGCCTGCTCGAGGAGACGCGCGCGCTGCTGGTGGCGGAGGTCGATCGCGAGCTGGCGATCGACGGCGCGGCCGACCTGCGCGGCCTCGCGCGGGCGATCAACGAACTGGTCCGGCAGCGCGGCCATCTGAAGCGCGACATCGAACAGAAGGTCGCCGAGGCCAGCCGCGGCATCGCGCAGGAGCGCAACCGGCTCGCCGCGCTGATGAGCGAGCTCACGCAGAGCGTGGTCGTTTGCAATCTCGACGGACGAATCCTGATGTACAACCAGCGCGCGCGTGTGCTGTTCCGCGCGCTGTCGGCGACGCCGTCGCTCGCCCAGGGCGCCGAGCTGATCGGGCTGGGCCGCTCGATCTACAGCGTCTTCGAGCGCAAGCTGGTCGCGCACGCGCTGGACAGCGTGCAGCAGCGCCAGCAGCGCGGGGTGGCCAGCCCGACCGCGCAGTTCGTCACGGTGACGCGGAGCGGACAGCTGCTGCGCGCGCAGATGGCGCCGGTGCGCGGCGTGACCGACGAGCCGGAGACGGGCGAGCAGAGCCCCCGGCTGGCCGGTTTCGTACTGATGCTGGAAGACATCACGCGCGATTTCGAGCAGGTGTCCGAGCGCGACCGGCTGCTGCACGACCTCACCGAAGGCAGTCGCGGCTCGCTCGCCAATCTGCAGGCGGCGGTCGAGATCCTCGACGACCCCGCGCTGGACGCGTCGGCGCGCGAGCGCTTCCTCGGCGTGGTGCGCGAAGAGTCCGGCGCGATGGCGCGCCGGTTCCAGGATCTGGCAGCGCGCTCGGCGCGAAGTCTCGCCACCGGCTGGCCGCTGGAGGACATGCTCGGCGCCGACTTCGTCGCCGCCGCACAGCGGCGCATCGAGTCGCAGCTCGGCCTGCGCGTGCGTGCCGACGAGGTGGATGCGTCGCTGTGGCTGCGGCTGGACAGCTACACGCTGCTGCAGGCGATGGTCTACCTGGCCGACCGGCTCGCCGAAGAGCACGACATCCGTGAAGTGCAGCTGCGCCTGCGGGCCGCCAACGTCGATCATGCGCACCTTGACCTGATCTGGATCGGGCGGGCGATGAGCACCGAAACCGTGATGAGCTGGGAGATGGATCCCATGCGCATCGGCGGCGAGGCGAGCAGCCTGACGCTGCGCGAAGTCATGCAGCGCCACGGCGGCGAGTTCTGGTTCGAGCGCGAACGGGTGCGCCACCAGGCGTTCTTCCGCTTCCTGCTGCCGCTTTCCCGCGAGGGCGGCGCGCTCGAGCAGGCCGCGTTCGTGCGCAGCGAAAGCCGCCCCGAGTATTACGACTTCGATCTGTTCCGCGTCACCGAGTCGACCCGCGCACTGGACGAACGTCGCCTCGTCGACCTGTCCTATACGGTGTTCGACACCGAGACGACCGGACTGGAGCCTTCCGCCGGCGACGAGATCATCCAGATCGGTGCGGTGCGCGTGGTCAACGGCAAGCTGTTGCGGTCCGAATCGTTCGAGCAGCTGGTCGATCCGCAGCGGCCGATTCCCGCGGCGACGGTGCCGATTCACGGCATCGAGCCGGCCATGGTCGTCGGCCAGCCGACCATAGATGCGGTTCTGCCGGTGTTCCATGCATACGCGCACGACACGGTGCTGGTCGCCCACAACGCCGCATTCGACATGCGCTTCCTGCAGATGAAGGAGGACGTCGCGGGCGTGCGCTTCGACCAGCCGGTACTCGATACGCTGCTGTTGTCGGTACTGGTGCAGCCCAACCAGGAGTCGCACGCGCTGGAGGCGATCGCGGAGCGATTCCGGATCCCGGTGATCGGCCGCCATACCGCGCTCGGCGATGCGATCGTCACGGCCGAAGTGTTCCTGAAACTGGTTCCGCTGCTCGCCGACCGGGGCATCCATACTCTCGGCGAGGCGCGCGAGGCGGCGAAGAAGACCTATTACGCGCGGCTGAAGTACTGACACGGCGGGGTCGCCGCGCGTGGTCAAGCCAGCGCCATCTCCAGTACCTGCGCGACGTGCAGCGCTTCGCGCTGGGTGCCGTCGTGGATCTGATGCCGACAGCTGGTGCCGTCGGCGACGATCAGCGCATCGGCATCGGCGGTCCGCACCGCCGGAAGCAGCGCGGCCTCGGCCATCGCCATCGACACTTCGTAGTGGCTTGCTTCGTAACCGAAGCTGCCGGCCATGCCGCAGCAGCTCGATTCGATCGTCTGCACCTGAAGCTGCGGCACGAGCTTGAGCGCGCCGGTGACTGCGCCCATCGCGCCGAACGCCTTCTGGTGGCAGTGGCCGTGCAGCAGCGCCCGCCTCGGTAGCGGCTTGAACGCGGCATTGAAGCGGCCGGCGCGGTGCTCGCGCACGACGAATTCCTCGAACAGCAGGCTGGCGGCGGCCAGTTCCTGCGCCTCCGCGCCGAGTCCCAGCACCAGGTATTCGTCGCGCAGCCCGAGCAGGCACGACGGTTCGAGCCCGACCACGCTCGCGCCCGCACGCACATAGGGCAGCAGCGCGGCGAGCGTGCGGCGCGCCTCAATCTGCGCGCGGTCGACCATGCCGGTGCCGAGAGACGTCCGACCGCAACACAACAGCCGGCCGTCCGCACCGTGCGCGACCACGACCTCGCAGCCGCCCGCCTCGAGCACGCGCCGCGCGGCGCGCAGGTTGTCCGGCTCGTGGTAATTGTTGAACGTGTCGGCGAACAGCACGACCTGCCGGCGGTCCTGCGCGGGTGCTGGTGCATGCGGCGCGTCGCGCGTGAAGAAATCGCGCCGGAACCCGGGCAGCGAACGCTGCGCGGCGATGCCGAGCCAGCGCTCGCCCAGCGCGGCGAGCAGCGGCGAGCGGTTGCGCAGGTTCGCGAGCCCGGCAAAGCGCGAGGCCCAGCGCGCGTAGCGCGGCAGATGCGCGACCAGCCTGTCCTTCAGCGTGTGGCCGTGGCGCTGCTTGTAGTGATGCAGGAACTCGATCTTCATCCGCGCCATGTCCACGCCGGTCGGGCACTCGCGCCTGCAGCCCTTGCAGCTGACGCACAGGTCCATTGCATCGAACACCGCGTCGGACGTGAACGCGTCTGGCCCGAGCTGGCCCGACAGTGCCAGCCGCAGCGTATTGGCGCGCCCGCGCGTCAGATGCTGCTCGTCGCGCGTGGCGCGGAAACTGGGGCACATCGTGCCGGCGTCGAACTTGCGGCAGTGGCCGTTGTTGTTGCACATCTCGACCGCCTTGCCGAAACCGTGCGCCGGATCGCCGCCGGTGCCGGGTGCGGTCAGCTCCTCGGTCGCCGGATCGTTGTGCACGTCCCACGCCGACCAGTCGAGCACAGTTCGCATCGGCAAGATCGCGTAACCGGGCCGGTAGCGGAACAGACTCGTATCGTCCATCTTCGATGGCCGCACGATCTTGCCCGGGTTCATCAGCCCGCGCGGGTCGAACAGCCGCTTGATCTCCTCGAAGGCGGTGGTCAGTCGCGGGCCGAACTGCCACGCGACCCACTCGCTGCGCGACAGGCCGTCGCCATGCTCGCCCGAGTACGCGCCCTTGTACTGGCGCACCATGGCGCTCGCCTCCTCGGCGATCGCGCGCATCTTCTGCGGCCCGTCGCTGCGCATGTCGAGGATCGGCCGCACGTGCAGCGTGCCGACCGAAGCGTGCGCGTACCAGGTGCCGCGCGTGCCGTGCTTGCGGAACACCTCGGTCAGCCGCGCGGTGTATTCGGCCAGGTGTTCGAGCGGCACCGCGCAGTCCTCGATGAAGCTCACCGGCTTGCCGTCGCCGCGCAGCGACATCATGATGTTCAGGCCGGCCTTGCGCACTTCCCACAGCGCCTTCTGCGCGGCATCTTCGGTCATCCGCACCACGCTGTCCGGCAACTTGAGTTCGCCCATCAGCTCGACCAGCCGCGCGAGCTGCGCGACGAGCGCGCTCTTGTCGCTGCCGGCAAATTCGACCAGCAGGATCGCGTCGGGTGCGCCAATCAGCGCGCTTTCGATCACCGGCTTGAACGCGGGGTTCGCACGCGCCAGATCGATCATCGTGCGGTCGACCAGTTCCACCGCGGTCGGCCCGAGCTTCACGATGTGCTGCGCGGCGT
>JBAIYN010000564.1:0-2688 GCA_037915775.1 Burkholderiales bacterium
ATCCTGCTCGCCAGCCTGCTGATGTCGCTGCTGTACCTCGGCGGCGAGCAGGCGCAGCAGGTCCTGAACCTGCCGTCGTCGATCTCGAACGTGTTCCAGGGAATGCTGCTGTTCTTCCTGCTCGGCACCGACGTGCTGATCAACTACCGGCTGCGGCGCCGGGCCGCGGTTTGAGGGGCGCGATGGAGCAGGGCCTGCTCACCTCGATCGTGATGGCGACCATCCTGTCCGGCACGCCGCTGGCGATCGCCGCGCTCGGCGAACTGGTGGTCGAGCGCTCCGGAGTGCTGAACCTCGGCGCCGAGGGCACGATGGCGGTCGGTGCGGTCGCGGCGTTCGCGGTCGCGCTGCATACCGGCAGCGCCACGCTGGGCGTGCTGGCGGGCATGGCGGCCGGCGCCGCGATGGCGCTGATTTTCGCGGTGCTGACGCTGACGCTGCTGGCCAACCAGGTCGCCGCGGGTCTCGCGCTGACGATCTTCGGTGTGGGCCTGTCGGCCTTCATCGGCAAGCCGTACGAGTCGCACTCGCTGCCCGAGACCGCGCCGCTGCATCTGCCATGGCTGTCCGACCTGCCGTTCTTCGGCCAGGTGCTGTTCGGACAGAAGTCGCTGGTGTATTTCTCGTGGCTGCTGCTCGGCGCCGTCGCGTGGTTCCTGTATCGCAGCCGCTGGGGGCTGATGCTGCGCGCGATCGGCGAGGCGCCGGCGGCCGCGCACTCGATCGGCCACCCGGTGATCCGCGTGCGTTATCTCGCGACGCTGTTCGGCGGCGCGATGGCCGGCATCGCGGGCGCGTTCGTGTCCGTCTACTACACGCCGCTGTGGTCCGAAGGCATGATCGCCGGCCGCGGCTGGATCGCGCTCGCGCTGGTGGTGTTCGCGACCTGGAGGCCGCTGCGCGTGCTGGCGGGCGCATACCTGTTCGGCGGCGTGATGATCATCCAGTTGTTCGTGCAGGGTTCGGGCGCGCAGATCAGCGTGCCGGCGCAGCTTCTGTCGGCGGCGCCGTATCTGGCGACCATCATCGTGGTCGTGCTGATCTCGCGCGACTTGAATACGATTCGACTTCATTCACCGGCAGCGCTGGGCCGGCCGTTCCGGCCGGATGCATGAGCGGCGCGCCGACGCGACCGATTCGACGACGAACCAGGAGATTCGACCGATGCCGACACGCAGAAGACTGTTGCAGGCCGCGGGCGCGCTGGGCGGGACGGGCCTTGCGCGATGGGCGCAGGCGGCGGAGCCGATGAAGATCGGCTTCGTCTACGTAAGCCCGATCGGCGAGGCCGGCTGGACCTTCCAGCACGACCTCGGGCGGCGCGAGATGGAGAAGGCGCTCGCGGGCAAGGTGCAGACGAAGTACATCGAAAGCGTGCAGGAAGGTCCCGACGCGGAGCGCGTGTTCCGCGAATTCGCCGCGAGCGGCCACAAGCTGATCTACGGCACCAGCTTCGGCTACATGAACTACATGGTGAAGGTCGCCGCCCAGTTTCCGGACACGTACTTCGAGCACGCGACCGGCTACAAGACCGCACGCAACCTCGCCATCTACAACGCGCGCTTCTACGAGGGCCGCTACCTGTGCGGCGTGATCGGCGGGCGCATGACGAAGACCAACATCCTCGGCTACGTGGCGGCGTTCCCGATCCCCGAGGTGCTGCAGGGAATCAACGCGTTCACGCGCGGCGCGCGCAGCGTGAATCCGAAGGTGGAAGTGCGCGTCGTGTGGGTCAATTCCTGGTACGACCCCGGCAAGGAGCGCGACGCCGCCAACACGCTGATGTCGCAGAAGGCGGACATCGTCACCCATCACACCGACTCGACCGCAGTCGTGCAGGCGGCCGAGGCGCGCGGCGCGATGGCATTCGGTTACCACTCCGACATGAGCAAGTTCGGCCCGAAGGCGCAGCTGACCGCGACCACGCACAACTGGGGCGACTACTACACGCGCAGCGCGAAGTCGGCGCTCGACGGCACCTGGAAGAGCGGCAGCGTGTGGGGCGGGATGCGCGAAGGATTCATCCGCCTGGCGCCGCTGAACCCGATCATCCCGCCGTCGGTGCGCGACGAGGTGGCGAAGCTGGAAGCCGGACTGAAGGCGGGCAAGTTCCACCCGTTCGCCGGGCCGGTGCGCGATCAGTCGGGCAAGGACGTGATCCCCGCGGGCCGCAACATGACCGACGAGGAACTCGGCAAGATGAATTTCTACGTCGAGGGCGTGGCGAGCCAGCTGCCCAAGGGATAGCGGTTAACGCCTCACGCCGCCGCGCAGCTCCAGTGCGCGGCGCGCGCGCAGCAGCGCGAAGCGCAGCCGGCCGGCGCCGGCATCGTCGAGTCCGCGCGTCGAATCGCATTCGATCAGCTGGTCGCAGTCGGGCGCGAACAGCGAAGCCCGATCGTCGAGCGCGACCCACTCCGCGCCGGTGTCGCCGCGGGCGGCGAGCCACTGCAGGCACTCGGCGTGGCGCGGGTAGGGCTGGTAGCGCGCCGGCGCGCTGAAGTGGGAGAAATGCGGCGTGACTCCAGCCACGCGCGCGGCCAGCGCCGTACCGAGCGGATCGCACAATTGCGCGAGCGTCTTGGCGCTGCGCCAGCTCGTCGTCAGCACGATGCGCGCTTCCGGAAACTCGTCCAGCACCGTGGTCAGGCGCGGCACCTGCTCGAACATGCGCCGGCCGTCGAAGCA
>JBAIYN010000341.1:0-2974 GCA_037915775.1 Burkholderiales bacterium
AGCGACCGCATCCGCTGCGACGTTCGTGTCGGCGCCGTGCGGCGCGAGCCCGACGGGCTGTTCACCCTCGAAGCCTCGACCGACAGCGAGCGCTTCACGCGCACCGCGCGCGCGATGATCCTTGCGGTGCCGGCCTACGCTGCGGCGCCGCTCGTGGCGCCGCTGGCGCCGGCCGCCGCCGCCGCGCTGGACGAAATCGTCTACCCGCCGGTAGCGAGCGTGGTCAGCGCATTCCGGCGCGTCGACGTGGCGCATCCGCTCGACGGATTCGGATTCCTGGCGCCGCGGAAGGAAAAGCCGCGCGTGCTCGGCACGCTGTTCTCCAGTTCGATGTTCAGCGGCCGTGCGCCGGACGGCGTCGTTGCGCTGACCACGTTCGTCGGCGGGCGGCGCGACCCGGAGATGGCGCGCTGCGAACCGCAGCAGATTGCCGCGATGGTCTGCGAATCGCTGCAGACGCATGTCGGCGCCACGGTCCCGCTGTGGAACGAAGTGACGCGCTGGCCCCGCGCGATCCCGCAGTACACGCTCGGGCACCTCGCGCGGATCGCCGCCATCGAAAGCGCGGAACAGGCCTATCCGGGGCTCTATTTCTGCGCCAACTATCGCGGCGGAGTATCGGTCGGCGACTGCATCAAGTCGGCCCATGCGATCGTCGAGCGGGCGACAGCGCAGCTCGGGCAGGCAATGCCGGCGAGCCAGAGCCCGCGCTGAGTCACTCGGACGCGCCCCCGTATCATGCGCGCCCTGGTAAACGGAGCCCCTGCATGCAAGTCGTCTGCCTCGATCTCGAAGGCGTGCTGATTCCAGAGATCTGGATCGAATTCTCGAAGCGTACCGGCATCGCCGCGTTCTCGCGCACGACGCGCGATGAACCGGACTACGACAAGCTGATGCGCTTCCGCCTGGGGCTGCTGCGCACGCACGGACTGAAGCTCGCCGACATCCAGGAAACGATCGGCGGCATGAGCCCGCTGCCGGGCGCGCGCGATTTCCTCGACGCGCTGCGGGCGCGCTACCAGGTGATCATCCTGTCGGACACGTTCTATGAATTCGCCGACCCGCTGATGCGCCAGCTCGGCCGCCCCACGCTGTTCTGTCACCGTTTGCAGGTCGACAGCGAGGGCTTCGTCGTCGACTACCGGCTGCGCCAGCCGGACCAGAAGCGGCAGGCGGTGAATGCGCTGCGGGGCCTGAACTTCCGCGTGATTGCGGCCGGTGACTCGTTCAACGACACCGGCATGCTGTCGGCCGCGGACGCCGGCTTCTTCATTCACCCGCCGCCGGCGATCGCCGCGCAGTTCCCGCAGTTCCCGGTGAGCCGAAGCTTCGCGGAACTGGCCGCCGCGATCGACGCGGCGGCCGCCCGCCTGGCGCAGGCGGCGTGAAGCGAAACCTGCTCAGCCGCGCAGCGTGATCTGGTTGCCGTCCACGTGCACGCGCGCGCCGACCTCCACCGGCGTTGCATGCGTGACGGTGCGCGTGCCGCCGTTGTCCATCTTCACGTCGATGCGATAGACGATCTTCGCGCCGCCGGCGCGGCCGTTTACGTGTCGCGCAGCGAGCGGCGGTACTGGATCGACTCGGCGACGTGCTGCGTGGTGATCTCGTCGGCTCCTTCGAGATCGGCGATCGTGCGCGCCACCTTCAGCACGCGGTGATACGCGCGCGCGGACCAGCCAAGCCGCGCGGTCGCCGCATACAGCAGCTGCTTGACCTGGCCTTCCGGCCTGCAGATCTTCTCGATCTCGGTCGACACCAGCAGATCGTTCGGTTTTCCCTGCCGCGCCAGAGCGCGGTCATGCGCCTTGGCCACGCGCGCCGCGATCAGGCGCGTCGGCTCGCCGTCCGGAAGTGCGAGCAGTTCGGCCTCCGTCAGCGAAGAGACCTCGACGCGCATGTCGATGCGGTCGAGCAGCGGGCCGCTGATGCGGTCCTGATACTTGGCGATCTGATCCGGCGTGCAGCGGCACGCGTTGACCTTGTGGCCGAAGTAGCCGCACGGACAGGGATTCATCGCGCCGATCAGCTGGAACTTGGCAGGGTATTCGACCTGACGCGCCGCGCGCGAGATCGTGATGCGCCCCGATTCGAGCGGCTCGCGCAGGACCTCCAGCACGCGCCGGTCGAACTCTGGCAGTTCGTCGAGGAACAGCACGCCGTGGTGCGCGAGCGAGATCTCGCCGGGCATCGGCGGGTTGCCCCCGCCGACGAGTGCCACACTGCTGGCCGTGTGATGGGGGGCGCGGAAGATCCGGGTCGCCCATCGCTGCGGCGCGAACTGCCCGACCAGCGACAGCACCGCGGCCGACTCGAGTGCCTCTTCGGTCGTCATCGGCGGCACGATGCCCGCGAAGCGCTGCGCGAGCATCGTCTTGCCGGTGCCGGGCGGCCCGACCATCAGCACGCTGTGACCGCCGGCGGCGGCGATCTCGAGCGCGCGTTTGGCCGCCTTCTGTCCCTTGACCTCGTAGAAGTCTGGATACGCGGGCGGCGTCAGGCGCACTGCCGCGACGTGCGGTTTCAATCGCTGCGCGTCTTCGCCATTGGCATCGGCGGCCAGGTGCGCGACCACCTGCAGCAGATCCCGGGCCGGATAGATCTCGAGGCCGCCGACCAGCGCCGCCTCGTCGGCGTTGTCCTCGGGGACGACGAATCCGCGCGGCGCGCCCTTCGGATGCGGCGTCTTCGACACCGCATAGGTCATGGCGAGCGTGCCGCGCACCGGCCGCAGCTCGCCCGACAGGGACAACTCGCCCGCAAACTCGTAGCGGTCGAGACCGCGCGACGGAATCTGCCCGCTCGCGGCCAGGATGCCGAGCGCGATCGCGAGGTCGAAGCGGCCCGATTCCTTCGGCAGGTCGGCCGGTGCGAGATTGACCGTGATGCGCCGCATCGGGAATTCGAAGCGGCAGTTCTGCAGCGCGGCGCGCACGCGCTCGCGCGCCTCCTTGACTTCGGTGTCCGGCAGGCC
>JBAIYN010000215.1:0-2580 GCA_037915775.1 Burkholderiales bacterium
CTTCGAAAATGTCGGGCGTCCACTCCGTGCGCCGATCACGCACGCCGGCGAAGTTCGCGCCGGCGTTGTTCACGAGCACATCCAAGCGCGTCAATTCCGCCGCCAGCGTATCGATCGCGGCATTGTCGCGCAGGTCGAGACGACGGTACGTGAACGCTGAGAGGTCGTGGCTGTAATCGGCGGCCGCGGCGCGTGTGCCGGTGACGGTCACGGCCGCGCCTGCTTGCGCGAACGCGCGCGCGATCGCCAGGCCAATGCCGTTGGACCCGCCGGTGACGAGCACGTGGGTCCCCGCGAAGTCGAAGCGAACACGATCGCTGTTCACGACAGTCCTTTCTACGATTCGGCTTCTATTGGAAAGCGCTCGAAGTAGAACGCGAATCGCTTCCGCAACACGTGCGGATCGATGCCGAAGTCGCTCTTGAGATCGTAGATGACGCGCCCGAATTTGCCGCGCGGGTTTTCTTTCAGGAAATTGTCCAGAACGCGTCGCGCATCGGGCGTTATCTCGAGGCCGGCGCGTTCGTAGATGCGGCTGACCATGCCGGCGTCGTCCGCCATGAACTCATGGAACGGCACGTCGACGCTCTGCGCCGCGGGGACGCGGTCGCGATCCCGCACACAGGCGCGCAGCAGCCGCTCGATGCGGTCGATCCAGTAGCCCGCAATCATGGCAAGGTCGACGCGCTCGCAGCGCAAACGGCTGCCGTACGCCTCCATGGTCACCGTCGAGGCGATCACCGACACCGGATCGCGGTGGGTGAAGGCGATGGTGGCGTCCGGAAAGGTGTTGAGCAGCGGACCGAGCTGTTCCAGATGTTGCGGCGACTTGAGAATCCAGCGGTCGGGACCGCGCAGCCACTGCAACACCTGCAAGGCCGTCTTCAGATACCGGTAGTGCGGCGTCTGGTCGTGCGACAGATAGTAGTCGCGCCAGCGCGGCACGTGCGCGATCCACTCCCAATTATAGTTCGAGAAGTCCGGCGCCTGCAGCTCGATCTCCTCATGGATGTGCTCCGGCGGCATGTCATGCATGGCGCGCAGATGCGGCAGCAGTCCGTACGCCTGCACGTAGTTCTCGCGGCAGCGCACGAAACGTGGATCGAGGCCATCGCGTCCCGGCCCTTCGCCGCGCGCGGGCACGGGCTCGAGGCTTTCCCAGTACGGTAACGAGCGCAGCCGCGCATCGGCCGAGATCAGGTTGAGAAGGTGGGTCGTTCCCGAGCGCGGAAGTCCGACGATGATGATCGGGTGTTTGATCTCAACGTCGAGAATTTCGGGGTGGCGTCGGATCAGGTTGCGCAGCCGCAGCCGATTGGCGGCGAAGCGCACGCAGTCACTGAACGCGCCCAGACGGCCCACGGGGCCCGCGTACGGATCCTCTTCAAGGCTGTGCAGCTGGACGTCGAGCCGCTCGCGGAAGTCGTCGGGCCCGAAGTCGTCCATGCCCGTGCGCCGTGCCGCCTCGGCAAGGATCGCCTCGGCCGTGAAGCGGACCGGGATCCGGCTCGCCGCATCGATCGCCGCCTGCTGCGCCGGCGTCAGCACCGGATCGGCGAGATCGGTGATGCGAATGTCCGGTGGCCGTTCCGTCATCTGCCTCACTGTGCCGTTGCAAGAGCAGCTCGCAGCAGCTTGATTTGCCGGCGCAGCCACGACGTCAGCCAGAAGTTCTCGCTTGCAGCCTCGAGCTGTTGATGCGCGTCCAGGCTGACCTGCAGCGCCTCTCGATGCTGCGGCGCCGCGGATAACGCGACCTCTGCGAGCTGAATGGCCTCCAGTGGAGCACCCGCGTCGAGCTTCTCACGCGCACGCCGCGCAACCGCATCCGGTCCTCCTGCCAACTCCACCAGATCACGATGCACACTCCACGGCGGCACCGGATACAGCTCGGCCGTCGAATGATGGTGGAACCAGCCGGCATAGTTTTCCCAAATCGCGCGCACGGACCACGACACCTTGCCGTAGCCCTGTCCTACTTCGAGCTCCGGCGGCAACTCGATCTCCCGCATCAGCGTCCACACGTCTTTGCCGGCGTTCATGCCGCGCACGGTCTCGTCGTGCACGTACTGCACGGCGCCGCGCAACCGCAGCAGCTCGGCGCGGATCAACTCTCGGCCCGCGACCGGATCGTGATGGCCCACCAGGAGCAGATCGGGCTCCAGTGCGAGAACCCGGTCGAGCGACTCGATGAATCGCAGCGCGTCACGGTAGCGATCCCCACGGATCGTGATCAGATTCGGAAAGTGACCAAACAACGCGCTGAACAGGTTGCCGGAAAAGCAGATCCGGTGCTGCGGCAGCCACACCACCATGGAATCCGTGGTTTCTCCCCCCGGCGTCGACAGCAGCTGGAAGCGGCGGCCGCCCAATTCGAAATCATAAAGGTCTTCGAACGTGATCGTCGGCTGCGGTCGCGCCTGCGGCGGCATCGCGCCGCCGAACGTTCGCAGACTCTCGCGCACGCCTCTGGCCACCGACTCATCGAACGCGAAGGCACTGCGGGAAGTCCGGAACGTCTGCAACCTGGCGTCGTCGGCTTGCTGGTGGCGAATGTTGGCCTGCGCGACGATCTCGGTG
>JBAIYN010000355.1:0-3161 GCA_037915775.1 Burkholderiales bacterium
CCGGTCGAGGAGCGAACCGGACGCGTGCGCGACGCGATGGCCGATCTGTCGCATTTCCTGTCCGAGCGGCTGGGCGCGCTGCGCGCGATCCGGCTGCACCGTGCGCAGAACGAGGAGCAGGCGCGCCTGTCAGGTGCGAACGATCGCCTGAAGCGCGAAGTGGTCGGCTTCCAGCTGCTCGATGCGCTCGCGACCGGCGTGCCGGGTTTGCTGCTGACCGCCGCGCTGGCGTGGATCTACCTGGTCGGAGGTCGCCTGCTCGAAAGCGGCACGATCAGCCTCGGCACCTTCGTCGCGTTCGTCCTCTATCAGGGGCGGCTGTTCGCGCCCGCGCAGGGCCTGCTCGGCCTGGTCCGCAACCTGCAGTCGGCGCGCGTGAGCCTCGATCGCGTGGCGGAGGTGCTGGGGCCGGACGAACCGGGCCCATCGACCGCCGACCTCGCATCGAGCGCGGCGACCGGGAGCGATGCGATCGTGCTCGACGAAGTCGCGTTCGCGTATCCGGGGAAATCACCGGTGTTCAACGGCGTGAGCCTGCGCGTGCGACGCGGCGACCGCGTCGGGCTGTTCGGCGCGTCGGGAGCAGGCAAGTCGACGCTGGTCCAGCTTCTGTTCGGGCTGCGTCTGCCGACATCGGGCACGGTTCAGATCGAAGGCCAGCCTGCGCATCGGATCACTGCATCGATATTAGGTGACGTCCTTGGCTACGCGGGCGCCGAACCGTTCCTGCTGCACGCGACGGTGGAGGAGAACCTGCGCTACGGGAATCCCGCCGCGACGCGCGCGGACATCGAGCGCGCGGCCGCGCTCGCGATGGCCGACGGCTTCATCGCCGCGCTGCCGGAGCGCTATGTGACCGTGATCGGCGGCCGCGGGTTGGCACTCTCCGATGGCCAGCGCCAGCGGATCGGACTGGCGCGCCTGTTCCTTCGCAACCCCCGCATCCTCGTGCTCGACGAGGCGTTTTCCGCGCTCGATCTGGAGACCGAGGCGCGCATCCGCGAGAACCTGTGGCAGGCATTCCCCGACCGCACGATGCTCGTGATCTCGCATCGGCCGGTGGGGCTCGCTGAGCTCGACCGGATCCTGTTCCTGCACGACGGGCGCTTCGCGGCGGTCGCACTCGACGAGGCGCGCGCGCTGCTCGAATCCGATCGACGCTGGAGCAGTGAGCCTGCCGCGACGGTGCAATGATGGCCAGGCTGCGCATCGGCATCGTCGACACGGGCGTCAATGCATGGCACTCGCACGTGCGCGGCAAGGTCAGCGGTTGCCGCATCTTTCTCGCACCGGACGGAACCGTGCATGAGGACGGGGACTTCCGCGACCCGGTCGGACACGGGACCGCGGTGGCCGCAGTGATACGCGAGGCATTCCCCGACGCGGAGATCTGCGCCGTCCGCGTATTCGGCGGGGGCGACACGACCTATCCATCGCTCGTTGCGCGCGGCATCCTGCGCGCCGCCGCCGCGGAATGCGACTTCGTGAACGTCAGCGTGTCGGTGCCGCCGGGCCCCGGACAGGCGCACGTCGCTGCGGCGTGCGCGGCCGCGATCGAAGCCGGCTGCGTGCTGGTCGCCTCCGCTCGCGCCGATCGGCCAGGCTGGCTGCCGGCCTCCGTTGCGGGAGTGCATGCGGTCGTCTCTGACGACGCGCTTGCGGTCGACGAGGTGCAGGCCACGGGTCCGAACCGGCTCGTCGCTTCCGGCCGGCCACGCAATCTCGACATGCTGCCGGGCAGGACCAACCTGCGCGGGCCGTCGTTTGCCTGCGCGCGGGGACTGGTCTACCTCGCGCGGCAGGCGCGCGCGGCCGCGTAAGCCGCTTGCGCCTCGCAAGCCGACGCTGCACGAGCCTCCACCGCAAGAGACCACGGTCGATCCATCGCCATTGCGCCCGTCATCGGCCGAACGGCTGCAGGTTTGCGCGCTTGCCCGCGCATCGCGCGAATCTAGAATGATCCAAAGGACATCCGGAGCGCGCAATGGATTCGGTCGACCTGCAGGTGCTGAAGAAGACGGACGAATGGCAGCGCGAGGGCCATCGCGCGGTGCTCGGCACGATCGTTCGCACCTGGGGTTCGGCGCCGCGGCCGGTGGGGGCGCTGGTCGCCATTCGCGGCGACGGGCTCGTCGTCGGATCCGTGTCCGGCGGATGCATCGAGGACGACCTGGTCGACAAGGTGCGAGCGAACGCGCTCGCCGCCGAGCGCCCGCAGCGCGTGACCTACGGCGTGACCGCGGAAGAAGCGTTCCGCTTCGGCCTGCCGTGCGGCGGAACGATCGAGCTGATCCTGGAGCCGATCACCGCGGAGTCGAAGGTCGGCGAACTGCTCGCCCGCACCGAGGCGGGGCGGCAGACGCTGCGCACGCTCGACATGAAGACCGGGCGCGTGACGCTCGAGGACGGCCGCGGCAGCGACGTGCTCGCCTCCGATGATGCGCGCCTCGTCACCGTGCACGGCCCGCGGCTGCGCCTGCTGATCATCGGCGCCGGGCAGCTGACGCACTACGTCGCGCAGATGGCGCTCGCGCTCGACTACCAGGTGACGATCTGTGATCCGCGCGAGGAATACGCCGACGGCTGGCTCGTTCCCGGAACGACACTGCTGCGCACGATGCCGGACGACACCGTGCTCGATTTCCGCCCCGACCGCAACACCGCGCTGATCGCGCTGACGCACGATCCGAAGCTCGACGACCTCGCGCTGATCGAGGCGCTGAAGTCCGATGCGTTCTACGTCGGCGCGATCGGCTCGCAGCGCAACCAGGCCAAGCGCAAGGAACGCCTGCTCGAGTTCGGCGTGACGCCGGAGCAGCTCGAGCGCCTGCACGGACCGGTCGGGATCAAGAACGGCGCGCGCACGCCGCCGGAGATCGCGGTGTCGATCCTGGCCGAGCTCACGGCGACCAAGTACGGCTACCGGATCCCGGCGCCGGTGCCAGTCGCCGCTACGCAGCCAATCGCGGCGGGCTGCGTCGCATAGCGCCTGGAGCGGCCGCGCATGCCGAATTGGCAGCGGCCGACGCAGAGGGCACCACGGTCCTGAATGCGGACGGCGATCATCACTCGCCGTCATAAGGACCGGATCAACGCGTCTGAGCCGCGACGCAGCGCGGCCCTAAGCTGACGCGCTGCTCGAGTCAGCGCTCCACACAGTC
>JBAIYN010000414.1:0-11478 GCA_037915775.1 Burkholderiales bacterium
GCCATTCGCGTCGCCACGAAGGTGATGTGCGCGAACATCGCCAGCGCGATCAGTCGCGGCAGCGTCATGCGCGCCTCCGCGCGGGCTTCCACGCGACCAGGGCCACACCCGCGCAGGTGACCACGATGCCGGCCACCGTCAGCGCCGACGGCACCACGCGGAACATCAGCCACTCGAGGATCACGGCCATGATCGGCGTCAGGTAGAGCAGGCTCGTGACGCGGGTCGCTTCGCCTCGCCGCATCAGCGTGTGCAGTGCATTGACCGCGAAGATCGAGGCCAGGATCACCAGGAACGCGATCGCGGCCAGCAGTTGCCAGCTCCAGTCCACCTTGAAACCTTCGACCGCAACGGCCAGCGGCGCCAGCGCGGCGACGGTCGCGGTGAACTGGATGATCGATGCGGCGCGCAGGTCGACGCTGGGACAGAAGATGCGCTGGTACAGCGTGCCCGCGGTGATCGCCGCCAGCGCGATCAGCACCGCCGCCGCGGCGCTCCAAGAAAAGGCGCGTACGTCGATGCGGTGCCAGACGACGAACGCCACGCCGACCAGTCCCAGCATCACGCCGAGCCACTGAAAGGGCTTCAGCCGCTCGTGCATGAACGCGGCGGCGATGAACGCGGTGACCAGCGGCTGCGTTGCCAGAACGAGCGCGGTGATGCCGGCCGACATGCCGAGGTACTGCGAATAGTGGCTGCCGCCGAGGTTGGCCGCGTGCATCAGCAGTCCGGCCACGATCACGTGGCGCCACTCGCGCGCGGACCCCGGAAACCGCAGCGGCTCCTGCCGGTGCCACACGATCATCAACGGCAGCAGCAGCACGATGCCGAATGCGAACCGCAGCGTCAGGAAGGTGAATGGCGGCGCGTACTGCAGGCCGACCTTCGAGGCGAGATAGCCGGAGCCCCAGACGGTGACGAAATACCACGCGAGCACCGGCGAGGCGATGTGTGCCGAGGATGTCTTCATTCGAAGCCGAGCGCGCATTGTCGCAAACCCGTATCTATCGCGGGGTTTGAAACATTCAATTGGAAGTCGCGGCACGCGATCGCCATAGTTCGCTGCGTCGACGATTCGACCATCCGATCAACCGCAAAGGAGCGAAACCATGAGAACCGTAGGCCAGAAGCTCGACGCCTTCCGCGTCACCGGCGTCAAACCCGGCTTCAACCATCACGAGGAAAACGGCGTGTCCGCGTTCGAGGACATCACCGAGAAATCCTTCGCCGGCAAATGGAAGGTGATCTACTTCTATCCGAAGGACTTCACCTTCGTCTGCCCGACCGAGATCGTCGGCTACGCCCGGCTGGCGAAGGACTTCGAGGAGCGTGACGCCGTGCTGCTTGCCGGCAGCGCCGACAACGAATTCGTCAAGCTGGGCTGGCGCCGCGACCACAAGGACCTCGACCGCCTGAACCACTGGATGTTCGCCGACGTGACCGGATCGCTGATCGACATGCTCGGCGTGCGCGAGGTGGACGCGGGCGTACCTCTACGCGCGACATTCATCGTCGACCCGGACAACGTGATCCAGCACGTGTCGGTCAACAACCTGAATGTCGGCCGCAGCCCGGAGGAGACGCTGCGCATCCTCGACGGCCTGCAGACCGACGAGCTGTGCCCGTGCAACCGGCCGGTCGGCTCGGCGACGCTGAACACGTCGGCCGCTGCCGCCACGCTGAACTGAGGCCGGCGATGGAATTCATCAACGAGATCAAGGCGCTCGTCCCCGACTATGCAAAGGACGTGCGCCTGAACCTGGACAACACGATCGCGCGCTCGGCGCTGCCCGCCAACGAGGCGGTCGGCGTCGCGCTCGCCGCTGCCTACGCCGCCCGGAATCCGCGCCTCGTGTCGATCGTCCGTGCGGGTGGCGCAATCACCGAAGCCGAGGCCAACGCCGCGCTGACCGCGGCTGCACTGATGGGCATGAACAACGTCTGGTATCCGTTCGTCGATATGAGCGGCGATCCGGAACTGAAGGCACGCCCCGCGCAGCTGCGGATGCAGGCTTACGCGACCCACGGTGGGGTGGATCGCAGGCTGTTCGAGCTGTACGCGCTCGCCGCCAGCATCGTCGGCAAGTGCCATCACTGCGTGCAGTCTCACTACGCGCTTCTGAAGCAGTCCGGAATGAGCGTCGACCAGTTGCGCGACGTCGGCCGCATCGCTGCCGTGATCGCCGCGGCGGCGCATGCCATCGCGGTGGAGGAACCCGCGCTCGCGTGACCCGCGCGCTGCGACGGCTGTCGGCGCTTGTTCAATCCGCCGGCGCCCGCAGCGCCGATTCCGCTGGAACCTATCTCAAAACCCCCGATGGATCGCGTTGCGAAGAGAAGCCGGTGGATGCTAGGCGGCAGGCGCAGGACAGTAGCTGCGACCACGGGGGGTTTTGAGATAGGTTCTAGTACACCGCGCGTCCGCCGGAGATGTCGAATACCGCGCCGGTGCTGAACGAGCAATCCTCGGATGCGAGCCAGGCGACAAGGCCGGCGGCCTCGTCGACCTTCAGGAAGCGGCTCATCGGGATCTTCGACAGCATGTAGTCGATGTGCTCCTGCTTCATCTGCGCAAACATCTCCGTCTGCGCGGCGGCAGGCGTGATGCAGTTGACCAGCACGCCGCTCGTGGCGAGTTCCTTGCCGAGCGACTTCGTCAGGCTGATCAGGCCCGCCTTCGAGGCGCTGTAATGCGAGGCATTCGGGTTGCCTTCCTTGCCGGCGATAGAAGCGATGTTCACGATCCGGCCGTACCCGCGCTTGAGCATCTCGGGCACGATGGCCCGGCACGTGAGGTACGGCGCGATCAGGTTCACCTCGATCACGCGCCGCCACGTATCGGGCGCCAGCTCCCAGGTCGGCGCGTTGCCGCCGGTGATGCCGGCGTTGTTCACCAGGATGTCGATCCGGTCGAATGCCGCGATCGTCGCTATGGTCGCCTGCCGCACCGACTGCTCATCGGTCAGCTCGACAACCTGCGCGGCGATGCGCGCGCTCGATCCGGCCGTCATGCCCAGCGTCTGATGCGCTTCGCGCAGTCGCGCGGCATCGATGTCCCACAGCGACACGGTCGCGCCGGAGCGCAGCATGCGATCGGCGATCGCATAGCCGATTCCGCGCGCGCCGCCGGTGATCACCGCAACGCGGCCCTTGAGGTCGATCTGGTTCATCTCGCCACTCCCGTGTGTGGATTGCCGCGCGGCGTCGTCCGGGAACCGCAAGAGTCCCGCGCCGCGCTCGCGTTTCGAGCCTCGCTGCCTTCGAACGCCGCAATCTGCACGGGCTCGGGCGGCGCCCGGGCGGTCATGCCTCCCGCACCAGCAGCAGCGGGATCGTGGTGATATGGGCCACCCGCGTGACGACCGAGCCGAGCACGGCGTTCTTGAATGCGCCGTGGCCGTGCGATCCGAGCACCAGCACGTCGAGCTTGCGCTTCTTCGCGAATGCGGCGATTTCCTCGGCGGCTGCCCCGACGAGGCAGACTTCCTGGACCTTGACGCCTTCCTTTTCGAACAGCTTGCGCACCGGTGCGACTGCCGTATCGAACGCCTTGCGCTGCAGCGCCTTGATCTCGTCGTCCGAGTAGGCCGGCAGCGCGAGTCCGGCCATGTCCGGCATCACCGCGCCGGCGAAATCGGGCACCACGTGGATCAGCGTGAACGTCGGCGCCGCGCCGAACAGATCGCGGTGTTTCAGCACGTACTTCGCGGCGGCGCGGCCGAACTTGCTGCCGTCCACCGCAATGCCGGCATGCAGCGAATCCGCCTTCGGTGCGGCGCGGTCGCGCACCAGCAGCAGCGGCTTCCTGGTGTGCGCGAGCACACCGTTGGTGACCGACCCCAGCACGAGCTGAAGCAGCGCGCCGTGCCCATGCGAGCCCATCACGATCAGGTCGACTTCGTCCTTGTCCGCGCGCCGGGCGATTTCTTCGGCCGCGTGGCCGATCACATAACCGCTGATTGCGGTCATGCCCGCCTTGCCGAGCGCGGCCAGCCCGGGTTTCAGCGCCCGCGCCGATTCGTCGTCGTGATACGACTGCAGTGTCGCTTTGCCGACCACGCGTGCAGCGCGTGCGGGCACAGGCGCCTGCACGTTCAGCAGCTCGATCGAAGGGTCCTTGCCGATCAGCGTCGCGCGCGATGCAACGAAATCCGCCGCCGCCGTGCTGAATTTGCTGCCGTCCACCGGGATCAGGATTTTCATCGGATGCCCTCGCGCCGGTTCTTCCTTTGAATGAACCCAGTGTACGGCAGCCGTATGTGCGCGAACGCGCACACGGTCGACTTCGGTGCCGGCGCTGTCGCCCGGACTACTTGCCTTCGGCCGGCTTCGTCGCGCAGGTACTGATCCCGAACGGCAGGTACGCCGGGCAGAAGCGAACCAGCCCGGTGGCCGCGACCAGGACGCCGATCCATCCCCACGCGCCGATCACGTTCATCAACGTCAATGCGACCAGGACGATGCCCACCACGATCCTCACCACGCGATCGACTCCGCCTACGTTTGCTTTCATCTGCGACTCCGCTCCGTTGTTGCGCCTCGGCCGGCCCGCGGGCGCGAGCGCTGAATCTAGGCGGCAGCGAGGGCGACCTCAGTGACTTCAGTCACCCTGCGTTGCCGCCGCGGGCGTCTGTCCCGTTGCGACGTTGCGCAGTTCGCGCGGCTGCAGGATCTCGATCGCGCCACGGCGCAGCTTCACCCAGCCCTGTTCCTCGAACTGCTTGAGCATGCGGCTGATCGACTCGCGCGACACCGCCAGCGTCTGCGCCAATTGCTCGTGCGACGTGGCCAAATGCTGTCCCTTGCCGAGCAGCGCGGCCGCGAGCCGCTGGTCGAGCCGCTGGAAGCCGATCGACTCGACCAGCTCGACCAACCGCACCAGGCGTTCGCCGAACAGGTGGAACACCTCCTCGCGGAACGGCTTGTGCTCGGTCACGAGCCGGTCGAATATCGAGCGCGGCAGGGTGGCGATCTCGACGTCGGTCGCGCATGTCGCATGTGCGCTGTAACGCGAGTTGCCGAGCAGGCAACTGGTCGAAAGCACGCAGCTCTCGCCGGGCTCGACTTCGTACAGCACCAGCTCGCGCCCATTTTCCATCGTGCGCGCGATGCGCACGCGGCCCGACAGGATGATCGGGAACGCGCTGCATGAGTCCATTTCGCGGAACATCGGCGTGCCCGCAGGCACGCGGGTCACCGCGAGATTGCGCTCGACCTCGCCGCGCAGCGAGGCCGGCAGCCCCGCGAGCGACGGATAGGCAGCAAGCACGCGCTGGAAGGTCGATGTCGTCGAGGTTTCCATTATTTTCGAATCGTGCCCCGGTTACGGCTCGCAGGCATTATCGCGTGCCGGCTGCTGTATGTTGTGCCCGACCCCGGTCTGGGGGACAGGACCGACCCGGCGGCGTTCCGGCGATTGACACAGGTCAACCGGGCATTCGGGCGCGCGTTTCCAGCTTGATTTGCCGCGCCACCATCGCAACATCCTGAGGCGTTTGTCATCCATTCCGTACGAGCACACGATGAGTCCGACCGAAAAGAACGCCATCCTGACGATTGCCCTGCTGGCGGCGTTTGCCGACAACAGCAACAGCGACTCTGAACGCGAAGAAGTCAGGCGGGTTGCAGAATCGCTCGGTGGTGATGACCTGAATGCCGCGGCGTTGTACCAGGACGTGCTGCTGAAGCGCGCCACGGTCGCTGGCGCCGCGGCGCAGCTGTCGTCGCCGGAACTGAAGCAGCTTGCGTTCGAGCTTGCCGTCGGCGTGTGCGACGCGGACAAGCTGCGCAACGATGCGGAGACGCTGTTCCTGTCCGAACTCGGCAATGCGCTCGGCCTCTCGCAACCGCAGATCGCCGGGGCGGCCGCGACGGTCGACGCGCTGGTGACCACGCCGCTGGCGCCGGCGGCGCAGCCGGAGGCGATCGTTGCCGGTCAGCCCGCCGTGTCGGGTGAGGAACTCGACAGGATGATCCTCAACTACTCGATCCTCAACGGCGCCGTTGAACTGCTGCCGCAGTCGATGGCGTCGATGGCGATCATCCCGCTGCAGATGAAGATGGTGTACCAGGTCGGCAAGGCGTACGGCCACGAGCTCGACCGCGGCCACATCAAGGACCTGCTCTCGGCGATGGGCGTCGGTCTGACCGGCCAGTACCTCGAGGAAATCGGCCGCAAGCTGATCGGCGGGTTGTTCGGCAAGGCGGCGGGCGGCATGTTCGGCGGACTGGCGCGCAGCGCCACCGGCGTCGCATTCTCGTTCGCCACCACCTACGCGCTCGGGCAGGTGGCCCGGCGCTACTACGCCGGCGGGCGCACGATGAGCGCGCAGATGCTGAAGGACGCGTTCAACGACATGGTCGGCGAGGCCAGACGGTTGCAGGCGCAGTACATGCCGCAGATCGAACAGCAGGCACGCACGGTCGACGTCGATCGGATCGTGCAGATGGTCCGGAGCAGCTAGGCAGGCCGGTTCGCCTCCGGACGGAGGCGAGGCGATGCGACTTTTCATGAGTGTCCCGGCCCAACCGACTGAATAGAATGGCAGGGGTGGAGCGGGGTCGCACACCGCGCAGGCGACCTTGATGCGGGAAGCGACAGCAGATGGCACGAGTCGACAGTTTGCGGCGGCACGAGGCGCCTGGGCGTCCATGAACGAGAGCGGGCCGGCCGACGGCGCCGATGATCGAGTCGGCGCGCAGTTCGCCGATATCGAACCCGAAGCGATGGGGCGTCCGCTGTCGTCGCTGATACAACGCGAACCTGTCTTTTGCGCGCCCGAAACTCCGGTGCGCGCCGCCATCGAGACGATGCACCGGCACGGCGTCGGCGCGCTGATCGTCTGCGAGGAAGACGCCTTTCCGATCGGCATCTTCACCGTCCGCGACGTGCTCGACCGCGTGACGCTGCCCGGCATCGACCTGTCGTTGCCGATCTCGCGCGTGATGAGCGGCGGCTTGAAGGCGCTGCCGCCGGACGCCAGCGCCTACGAAGCGGCGCTGCTGATGGCTGGGCAGGGCATCCATCACGTGGCGGTCGTCGAAAGCGGCAGGCTCGTCGGTGTCGTGTCCGAGCGCGATCTGTTCATGCGCCCGGCGGGCCTCGTCAGGCGCATCGGCGCCGACCTGCGCCGTGCAGAGGACATCGAGAGCCTCGTGCGGGCCAGCGGCAGGTTTCACGAGCTGGCGACGAGCCTGTTGCGCCAGGGTCTGGGATCGGCCCAGGTCACGCGCCTGATCTCGTCGCTGAACGATGTCCTCACCCAGCAGATCATCCGGCTCGAGACCCGCGATGCGGACGTCGGCGACCTGCAGTGGTGCTTCATCGAAATGGGCAGCGCCGGCCGCTTCGAGCAGACCTTCAGCACCGATCAGGACAACGGGATCATCTTCCGCCAAGCGGCCAGCAAGAGCGCGGACGAAGTTCGCGAACGCCTGCTGCCGGTCGCGCAACGGGTGAACCGGGCGCTGGCCGACTGCGGCATTCCCCTGTGCCGCGGCGGCATCATGGCAGGCGATCCGCGTTGCTGCCTGTCGACAGAGGAATGGCAGAAACGCTTTGCCGACTGGATCTACCAAGGCGATCCAGAAGCGCAACTGAACGCATCGATCTTCTTTGATTTCCGCGCGCAGTACGGCGAGACATCGCTGGCGACCGACCTTCGCCGCTGGCTGATCCGTTTCGCCGGCGGGAACCGGCTGTTCTTCGCCCAGATGGCCCAGATCGCACTGAACAATCAGCCGCCGCTTGGCTTCATCCGCGATCTCGTGCCGACCGGGGGCGACGAACACCCGAACTCGATCGACCTGAAGGTGAACGGCATCACCCCGTTCGTCGATGCTGCGCGGATTCTCGGACTGGCCGCTGGAGTCGCCGGCACCAACACCGTCGAGCGCCTGCGCGATGCGGGGCGGAAGCTGGATTTCCCGGCGGCCGAGGTGGCTGCCTGGGTGGAGGCCTTCGAGTTCCTGCAGGCCCTGCGCCTGAAGCGCCAGGTCGCGCTGAAGGCAAGCGGGCAGGCGCTGCACAACTTTCTCCCCTTGGACAGCCTGAATGAACTCGAGCGCCGCATCCTGACGGAGTCGATGCGGCAGGCGAGCAGGTTGCAGTCGCGCCTGGCGCGCTACGTCGGATTGATGGAACACGGCCGCTGACGGCCGACTCGAGCGCGAAAAAAAGCCGCCGGGAAATCCCGGCGGCCATTGCATGTTGCAGATCGCGTGCGATCAGTGAGCGGCAGCGGCCTCGGCACCGAGGCCGGTTTCGGACCGGATCTCCTGGGCATCGAACGCGCCGCGCTCCCTCTGCGCGCTCTCGCTCGTGTCCGTGACCGACGCGATATAGGCGACGATCAGCACGGCCGGCAGCACGACGAACGTCGGGAAGTCGTACGGGAAGATCGCCGGTCCCATGTTGAGCACCTTGGTCCAGACCGTCGGGCCGATGATCAGCAGGATGATCGAGCCGAAGATGCCGACATAGCCGCCCAGCACGGCGCCGCGCGTGGTCAGCCCCTTCCAGAACACCGACAGCACCAGGATCGGGAAGTTGGAGCAGGCGGCGATCGAGAAGGTCAGCGCGACGATGTAGGCGACGTTCTGCTTCTCGAACGCGATACCGAGGATCACCGCCAGGATGCCCAACCCGATCACGCACAGCTTCGACACCCAGACTTCCTGCGCCTCGCTCGCCTTGCCCTTCATGATCACGTTGGCGTAGATGTCGTGCGACAGCGCCGAAGCGCCGGCGAGCGTCAGCCCCGACACCACGGCAAGAATCGTCGCGAACGCCACCGCTGCGATGAAGCCGAGGAAGAAGTCCCCGCCGATCGCGTGCGACAGATAGACGGCCGGCATGCTGCCCCCGCCCTTGAGGTCAAGGATGTTCTTGGTGACATCGACCACGTACTCCGGCTTGTTGGCCACGAGGACGATGGCGCCGAAGCCGATGATGAAGGTCAGGATGTAGAAGTAGCCGATGAACACGGTGCCGTACAGCACCGACTTGCGCGCCGCCTTCGCATCGGTCACGGTGAAGAACCGCATCAGGATGTGCGGCAGGCCGGCGGTACCGAACATCAGCGTCATGCCGAGAGAAATCGACTCGATCGCATTCGGTTTTGCGCCGATCGGCACGACCGATTTCATGATCGCGAGATGCTTCGGGTGGATCGCGACGGCATCGGCGAACAGCTTCTCGAAGCTGAACCCCTCGTGCACCATCACGCCGAGCGCGATCAGCGTGGCGCCGCCGAGCAGCAGCGCGGCCTTGATGATCTGCACCCAGGTAGTTGCCTTCATCCCGCCGAACGTGACGTAGATGATGATCAGCGCGCCGATGACGACGATCGAGACCGTGTACGAGATCTGCGGCACCAGCGTGTGCAGCAGCTGCCCTGCGCCGACGGCCTGGCCGATCAGGTACCAGATCACGACGATCAGCGAGCCGATCGCCGCCATCGTGCGGACCGGACCCTGCTTGAGGCGGAACGACGCGACATCGGCATAGGTGAACTTGCCCAGGTTGCGCAGTCGCTCGGCGATCAGGAACAGGATCAGCGGCCAGCCGACCAGCCAGCCCACCGAAAAGATCAGGCCGTAGAACCCGTTGAAGTAGACGAGCGCCGCGATACCGAGGAAGGAGGCGGCCGACATGTAGTCGCCGGCAATGGCCAGGCCGTTCTGCAGTCCGGTGATGCCGCGCCCGGCCGCGTAGAAGTCGGTGGCGGTCTTCGTTCGCGTGGCCGCCCAGTACGTGATCCCGAGCGTGATCGCGACGAAGATGATGAACATCACGATCGCGTGCCAGTTGACCGGCGGCTCCTGTGGCGCCGCCCCCTGCGCTGCCGCGCCGGCGGCATACAGGAAGGACGTGATCGAGAACGTTGCGAGTGCGAGCTTGGTCGACGAAGTGTTCTGCGTGCTCATTTGGCGCTTTCCTCGATGATTTCGCGGATCAGGTGGTCGAACGTCGTGTTGGCCCGGTACACGTAGATGCCGGTCAACACGATCGAGGCCAGGATCACGCCGACGCCGAGCGGCATGCCGATCGGAATCACGCTGGTCGCGGAAATGGGTTGGGTGAGGAAATCGCCGGCAAAGGCGATCATGAGAATGAATCCGAAGTAGATCACCAGCACGAGCACCGATAGCATCCAGGCGAGACTGTCGCGCTGGCGGACCAACTCGTGGTATTTCGGATTCGCCTGGATCTTCTGCGTTGATACTTCGCTCGTCATAGGCGTGTTCCTCCCAAAGTGTTGCATCTCAATTGTTCAATGGATGTCAACTCCTTCACAACACAGCACTTATCGCGTTGCACCTCGCTTTTCCACTGCGCAAGCCGGCAGCATTTTCCTGGGCGGCCGTCAAACTAGCACGGCCGATCGGCGAATTCCATACGTAGTCGGGTAGTTCGTCAACGCGCGGTACTCGATTCAAGCGCGGTCGTCGCCGCCCGGCGGGGATGATGGCGCGCCGGCCCAGGCTTCGGCCTTTCTGCTAGCGCGGTTTCCTGGCGCGTCGGCTCGTTGTCGTCGCCTTAGCTTCCCGCGGCGGCAATCCGGTGTGCTGCGTCAGGATCCGCCCCTTCGTGACCGCCGACACGCGCGCGCCCTGCGGCGTCGAGTTCTTGCGGCGTGCGCTGTGATAGCTGCCGTCCGTCTTCGGCTGCCACGCCGGCACCAGATGCCGCTTGCCGTTGCCGATCAGGTCGGCGCGGCCCATCGCGCGCAGCGCTTCGCGCAGCAACGGCCAGTTGTTGGGGTCGTGGTAGCGCAGGAACGCCTTGTGCAGCCGGCGGCGGCGCTCGCCGCGCACGATGTCGACCTTTTCGCTGTCACGCGTGATCTTGCGCAGCGGGTTGCGGCCGGAGTGGTACATGGCGGTGGCGGTGGCCATCGGTGACGGGTAGAACGTCTGCACCTGGTCGGCGCGGAAGCCGTTCTTCTTCAGCCACAACGCCAGGTTCATCATGTCCTCGTCGCTGGTGCCCGGGTGCGCGGCGATGAAGTAGGGGATCAGGTACTGCTCCTTGCCGGCCGCCTGGCTCGCGGCGTCGAAGAGCTGCTTGAAGCGGTCATACGCGCCGATGCCGGGCTTCATCATCTTCGCGAGCGGCCCTTCCTCGGTGTGCTCGGGGGCGATCTTCAGATACCCGCCGACGTGATGCGTGGCCAGCTCGCGCACGTACGCGGGCGATTCGAGCGCGAGGTCGTAGCGGACGCCCGAGCCGATCAGCACCTTCTTGATGCCGGGCAGCGCACGCGCACGTCGATACAGGTGGATCAACGCCGAGTGATCGGTGTTCAGGTTCGGACAGATGCCGGGGTAGACGCAGCTCGGCTTGCGGCACGCGGCTTCGATCTCGCGCGACTTGCACGCGATGCGATACATGTTGGCGGTCGGGCCGCCGAGATCGGAGATCACGCCGGTGAATCCTTTCACGCGGTCGCGGATCGCCTCGATCTCGCGGATCAC
>JBAIYN010000050.1:0-3133 GCA_037915775.1 Burkholderiales bacterium
AATGGAGCGGACCCGCAGGCCACAAGATCAAGTGGCGCATCGGGCTGAAGGACGAGCCGATGTTTGCGCTGGCGGGGCTGTGGGAATGGTGGCGGGATCCGCAAAGCGGCGCGGGCGTGGAGACCTACACGGTCATCACCACCGACGCCAACGCCGCGCTGGCGCCGATCCACAACCGCATGCCGGTCATCATTTCGCAGGACCGATACGCGGCGTGGCTCGATCCGGCGCAGGACGTGCGAGCATTGCTTGCGTCCTACGCGTCCGATGCGATGCGGCTGCAGCGGGCCTGAGCGGCCCGCTGTGGCGATCAGTGGAACAGCGAGGCGGAGGACCGGCGCTCGAGCCGGCGGATCCGGTCTTCGAGATCGACGATGTCGACCGCCTGCGACAGGTATTCCTCGACTTCGTTGCGATGCGCGCGCTCGGCGGCGTTCTCGAACCAGCTCGCGAGCTTGGGAAAGAATCCGCGCAGGACTTCACCGCGCCGCTGCTCCAGCCGCGGGGATGCCTCGCTGGCGCGGCCGGCGCCTGACGCCGCTGACTTGGCCTGCCCCTGGCGGGTGCGCGCGGGCGACAACTCGGCAGCCGCGCCGACCTTGACCGTTGAAACCGTGCTTCCCATGAAACCCTCCTTCTGCGGGATGCAAATGCTTCGATTGCTGCATTGCACGATACAACGATTATGAGGGCGGAGTCCGCAAATAAAATCGTCCGTTCAGATATTTATCAACCGATTCAACGATGTCGGCTGAGCTTGTTTTACCGCATTGCAAAAATTCGAGCGAAGCCTCCACTTCGCCTGTTACTTCAGCCCGAGCGCCTCGCGCGCGACCGCGTCCAGCAGCGCGTCGACCTCCTGCAGCACCGACTTGGACGCGGCTGAACCGTCCGGACGCCAGGGGCGTCGGTACGACACGTGGACCTGATCCGGTTGCTGCGCGGTCGCATAGACGACGATCGAAAACGGGCACATCGCCACGTTGGCCGGGTCGGCCTCCATCATCTTGCGCGACAGCGCGGCGCTGCAGAACACGAATGCCTGCGCGTCCGCATACAGCTTGCGCTCCGAACCGACCGCCTTGCCGGTGCGTTCCAGCATGCCGTTGATCTGCGCGTGGTAGTCGACGACCAGACCGCGCGCCTCGATCGCGGCCTTCAGGTCGTCGCGCACGTCGTCGAACTTCGCCTGCTTCGAATACGTGACCACAGGATTGGGATCGGCCGCCGCCGCAACCCCGGCGGTCGCCGCAAGCAGCAGGCAGGCAAGGGCGCGCAACAGGTTCATTTCCGTCTCCTTGGGCGTGCCGCACATGACGAAGGCGG
This sequence comes from Burkholderiales bacterium, assembly GCA_037915775.1. GTDB lineage: Bacteria > Pseudomonadota > Gammaproteobacteria > Burkholderiales > Burkholderiaceae_F > JAKOQB01. The sequence goes on from JBAIYN010000050.1 coordinate 1,327, forward strand.
CGCAAAGGCGTCGAGGATATTCGAGGAACGAAAAGCCGCAACGTCCGTCGGGTTGATTGTCGCGTCGTCGGCCTAAGCTGCCGAGCACCTACAAGAGAGGAGACCCGCATGTTCGGTCCGATCACCATCCCCTTCGGCGCCAAGCTGCTGTTCAACATTATCAAGCTCAAGCCCGGCGTGACCTACGACGACATCGAGCTTGCGATGGCCGAGATGTGCAACGTCGTCAAGGAAACCTACGGCGGCGACAAGGGCGGATTCATCGCCGGACAGGTGTTCCGCTGTTCCGGCTTCGTGTCCGACGAGGGCTCGCTCGGCAGCTCGCGCGACACCGATCACGACCTGGTGATCGCGACCTACTGGCGGTCCTTCGACGAGCACGAGCGTTCGCACGCCGACAAGGTGTTCCGGCAGAAGTTCGGCGCGCTGGCGCAGATGTGCACCGACAGCAAGGAAATCGGCTACGAAATGATGTGGCAGGGCGCGCCGGAGCCGAAGACCGAATCGAAGCCGGTGCCAGCGACCGCCTAGCGCGTCCCGGCCTGAAGCTGCGCCGGATCCCAGCCGCCGCCGAGCGCCTTGTAAAGATCGACGATCGCGGCCTGCCGGTCGCGCAGTGCGGTCAGCCGGGCGCGCTCGGCATCGAGCAGGTTGCGCTGGGCGTCGAGCACTTCGATATAGCTTGAATAGCCGCCGCGATAGCGCTTCTCGGCAAGCTTCAGCGCGTCGAGGAGGCTGGCGCGCCGCTGCTCCTGAGCGGTAAACGCCGCGCGCGCGCTGCTATGCGCGGCGAGCGCATCGTGCACGTCGCGGAACGCCGCCTGCACCGCCTGCTGATAGGCGATCAGCGCCTGTTCGCGCCGCGCGGTCGCCGCATCCACCTGCGCGCCGATGCGCTGCGCGCCGATGATCGGCTGCAGCAGTCCCGCGCCGATCGACCACACGCGCGCCGGAGCATTCAGCAGATCCGACAGCTCCGCGCTTTCACCGCCGAACGACGCCGTCAGCGTGAGCGACGGGTAGTACTGCGCGCGCGCCTCGTCGATGCGCGCGTCGGCGGCGGCGAGCTGCGCTTCCGCCTGCCGGATATCCGGGCGGCGCGCGAGCAGGTCGGATGGCAGCCCCGCCGGCACTTCCAGCGCCACGGCGGCGTTGATGTCCGCGCCGCGCGCGATCGACGGCGTGTACACGGCCTTCGGGCTGCGGCCCGTCAGCACGGCGAGTGCCGCTTCGCTCTGCGCGACCGCGCGCTCGGCGGCGGGGATCACGGCGGCCACCGCCGCGCGCTCCGCCTGCGCAAGCTTCAGGTCGTAATCGCTCGCCACCCCGGCGTCGAAGCGCTGCTTCTGCAGCCGCACGTTCTCGTCGCGCGTCTTCAGCGTCTCCTTCGCCAGTGCGAGCTCGGCGTCGTTGGCGCGCAGCGTGAAATACGCGGTCGCCACCTCGCCGACCAGGGCGATCCGCACCGTCTCGGCGGCGTAGCGCGTCGCCAGCAGGCTCGCTTGCGTCGCGTCGCGGCCGCGCGCGTATTTGCCCCACACGTCGACCTCGTACGACGCGTTCAGGCCCGCGCTGTAAGTGGTCGTCGTATGCGGGCCGGGAAACTGCTGCGCGGTCGCCTCGCTGGCCCGGCTGCGGTTGGCGCCGAGCTGCGCATCGAGCGACGGATACAGCGCCGAGCGCGCCAGCCGCAGGTTGGCGCGCGCCTCGTCGATGCGCGCGATCGCCGCGCGCAGGTCGAGGTTGCGCGCGAGCGCTTCGTCGATCAGCGCAGCGAGCTGCGCGTCGTCGAAGCGGGTCCAGAAGC
>JBAIYN010000316.1:0-10491 GCA_037915775.1 Burkholderiales bacterium
ACTGTCGGTGGTTGCGCTGTCTTCGAGGCACAGCTCGATCTGCCTTCCCAGCAGGCCCCCCTTGGCGTTGATGTCGTTGATGACCATCCGGGCCACGTTCGCGTTGGCGATGCCCATGATCGAAAGCGGACCGGTCTGGTCTGTGATCACTCCAACTCTGATTGCTGCATCTTTCATGGCGCTGTCTCCTTTCGGCTTTGACTGCGGGTGAAGAACGGAATGGACCCGAGGGTCGACTGCATTGGGGTCCGTCCGATCCTGTCTGTCTGGCTGAGATCGGTGGTCAAACCGATCGGCGACCCGTAAGATGAATCGTGCCGACCTTCGCAGCTCTCGACATCGGGAGACCTCCCCATTTCTTCTTCACGCCTCCGATTGGGTGAGTTCGTCGCCACGCTGGCCCTGGCGCAGGACAACGCGTTCGGCCAGCCGCTGGAGTCCCAACTGCGCTCGTGCCTTCTGGCGACGTGGCTGTGCGACGAGGCGGGCTTCAACAAGAAGCTTCGCGAAACCGTCTACTGGGTTGCGCTGCTCCGCTATGTCGGGTGCACCGGCCACGCGCACGAGGTGGCCACCATCTTCGGCGACGAGATCGCCATTCGCGCGCAAACCTTGGTGCACGACGCGGCGAACCCCGCCGAGGTGATGCGCGACGTGCTGGCGTATGCAACCGCCGGACGCGCCCCGGAGGAGCGCGAGCAGATCGTCCAGATGATCAAGCAGGGAGCCCACGATTGGGCGGTGCACAACTTCACCTCCGGGTGTGAGGTCGGCGACATGCTGGTCGAGCGGCTCAATTTCGGCCCCGACGTGCGGGAAGCGTTGCGCTTCACGTTCGAGCGCTGGAACGGCAATGGCTTCCCGACCGGCGCGCGCGGCGAAGCGATCCCGCTGGCGATGCGCGTCGTGCACCTGACCCACGACATGGAGGCGATCGCCCGCCTGTTCTCGCCAGCCAAGGCGCTGGACGCCGCGCGCGATCGCCGCGACCGCACCTACGATCCCGCGCTCGCCGACCTGTTCGCGGCGCACGGGCAACGCTGGTTCGACCGGCTCGAGAAACTGGACCCATGGGATGCGGTGCTCGAATTCGAGCCGGCGCCGTACCGCATTCTGGAGGGCGACGATCTCGACAATGCGCTGACGGTGGCAGCGGACTTCATCGACCTGAAGTCTCCGTACATGGTCGGCCACAGCCGCCGTTGCGCCGAGCTCACCGCCGACGCCGCGCGGCTGCTGGGTTTCAGCGACGATGCCGTCACGACCGTCCGCAGGGCGGCGCTGGTGCACGACTTCGGTACCACCGCCGTGCCGAACTCGATCTGGGACAAGCCCGGCCCGCTGACACGCGCGGAGTTCGATCGCGTCGAGTTGCACCCGCTGCTGACCGAGCAGATGCTGCGCCGTTCGCCTGCACTGGCGGTGCTGAATCCGATCGCATCGGCGCACCACGAGAAGGCGGACGGATCCGGTTATCACAAGCACCTGCCGGCCGATGCAGCCGATCCCGCTGCCGGCGTGCTTACCGCAGCGGACATCTATGTCGCGCTGACCACTGAACGCGCCGACCGGCCGGCGTTCTCCGCCGACGATGCCGCGGCCGAACTGCGCCGGCTGGCGTCCAGCGGCGTGCTCGCGCGCCGCACCGCCGACGCCGTGCTCAATGCCGCCGGCCACGACGAGTCGCCCGCCGCATCGCAGCGACGGCAACATCCCGGCGGGCTGTCACGACGCGAGGTCGAGGTCCTGCGACTCGCGGCCAAGGGGCTGACGACACGGGCGATCGCCGATCGTCTCTTCATCTCGCCGAAAACTGCCGACCACCACATCCAGCACGTCTACACGAAGATCGGCGTCTCCACACGTGCAGCCGCCGCACTTTGGGCAATTCAGCACGCCGTCGTGAACTGAACGAAAAGAACCGGCCCTTACGCCAGGCCGGTCAAAAAAAGCGCCAAGCGCAGCACGAGAGGTTACGCAGGCATCGTCTCCGGCTGCGCGGCGCGACCGGGGCGCTCCTCGGGCAATCAAAGCGACAGTTCTTGACCCAGATTAGGGAGGCCGTCGAGGTCCTGCGGCATAAGGAGCGCCTGACTCCTTCGATCGCAGGAGTGATGTTGCACGCCCGCTCCAACGCGCCTCCGGCACATCGCTGACCTCGTGCGGCGCGCGCTGACGCGCCCGCCGCACGGCCTCGTCCCCGTCTCACTGGAAGGCAAGCCGATGCGACTGCTGCTGATCAATCCGCGCTTCCCCGAGAGCTTCTGGAGCTTCCGCTTCGCGATCTCCGACATCGTGCCGGGCAAGCGCGCGCTCAATCCGCCGCTTGGGCTGGCAACGCTGGCCGCGCTCTGCCCGGCGCACTGGCAAGTCACGATCGTCGACGAGAACGTCGAGGCGGTGCCGCTCGATCCCGACGCGGACCTCATCGGCGTGTGCGGCATGGGCGTGCAGTTCGCGCGCCAGAGCGAACTGCTCGCCTATTACCGCAGTCGCGGCCACTACGTGGTCGCCGGCGGCAGCTACGCGTCGCTGTGCCCGGAAAAGTACGAGCGGCTTGCCGACACGACGATCGCCGGCGAGGCGGAATACATCTGGCCGCAGTTCTGCCGCGATTTCGAGTCCGGCGCGGCGCAGCCGCTGTATCGCGAGACCGGCACCGTGTCGCTCGCGGATTCGCCGGTGCCGCGCTTCGACCTGCTGAAACTGCCTCTGTACAACACCGCGAGCCTGCAGTTCTCGCGCGGCTGCCCGTACCTGTGCGACTTCTGCGACATCATCGTGATGTTCGGCCGGCGCCCGCGCACGAAGAACGTGGAGCAGATCGGCCGCGAACTCGACGTACTGCGCGCGCAGGGCGTGCGCCAGGTCTTCTTCGTCGACGACAACCTGATCGGCAACCGCGCGCAGGCCAAGGCGCTGCTGCGCTTCCTCGCCGAGTATCAGCAGCGGCACGACTGGCGCTTCGGTTTCGGCACCGAGGCGTCGCTGAACCTCGCACAGGACGAGGAGCTGATGCGGCTGATGCGCGCGGCCAACTTCGGCTGGGTCTTCATCGGCATCGAAACCCCGGACGAGGACGCGCTGAAGCGCACGCGCAAGACCCAGAACACCGGCACCGACATCCTCGGCGCGCTGCACAGGATCTACGCGCATGGCATCGACGTGCTGGGCGGTTTCATCGTCGGCTTCGACGACGACACGCTCGAGACCTTCGAGCGCCAGCGCCGCTTCATCGTCGATTCGGGCATTCAGGCGGCGATGGTCGGGCTGCTCACCGCGCTGCCGCGCACGCCGCTCTACGCGCGGCTGCAGCAGGAAGGCCGGCTGATCGAGCGTGCTGCCGACGGCGACAACACGCGGCTCGGCACCAACGTCATGCCCAGGCACATGAGCTACGACGCGATGCTCACCGCCTACCGTCGGCTGTACGAGCAACTGCTGAGCGACCGCGGCATCGCCGAACGCATCCGCAACAAGCTGCGCTGGCTGCGTGCGCCGGTCTACCGCAGCGAATATGCGTCCTTCGACAAGCTGCGCATCGTCGCGCGCCTGTTCGCAAAAGGCATCCTGCCGGGCGGCCCGCGCCGCTGGGCGGCGTTCGTGCGCACGCTGCCTGTCGCCTCCCCGAGCAAGCTGCCGACCGTGATCTCGGACTGGATCACCGGCTTGTCGATGCGCTCTTACGTGCGGCGGCACCTGGTTGGCAACGCCGCGCAGTCGACGCGTGTCGAGCGGCGTGTACGCGCGCTGCAACGCGTGATGGCCCGCTATCTCGACGCGGGCAAGGTCGCGCTCGCGTGGCGACCCTCGTCGCTGCAGCTCGACCTCACGATCGCCGGCTGGCTCGATGCGCGGTTCTTCACGCGCATCGCGCCGCGCCTGGAGAAACTGCTGCGCCACACGCATTCCACCCTCACGCTGCGAATCGATGAGCTGCACGCGCAGCACATCGCGCACCTGCAACGGCTGCTCGCACGCGTCGCGCGCCATGGCGACCGCGTGTCGGTGATCGTGCACGAGAAGATGCGGGCGCTGGTCACCGTCGATTCGTCGGTCTTCAACCTCGTGCTCGGCACGCGGCCGCCGTCGGACGTGCGACACGTGAACTGAGGGCGCCCAAGTGACGCGAGCGCGGCGGCCGTCGGACAACGACGGCATCGCCTGATCGGCGCCTACGAAGGAAGTCGGCCACCAGAGCCCGGCCGCGCTGAGCATCCTCGACTTCGTCAGCGCAGTGCGTCCGCGCCTGCGCCTGTTCAACGACGTCTCGCACTACGAAGGCATCCCCGAGCGCATCCTGACCGAACGTCTGTCGCGCTGGTGGAGCCGAGGGCAGACCGGCGGCTGACGGCGGGCCGGCCCCGCATCGGATGCGCGCCTGCTACAGACCGGCCTGCGCAACCAGGTCGATCAGTCTTTCCCGCTCCTTCGTGTCCGTCAGCGGATACTGCTCGATCCAGCGCCGCATCGAGAAGTCGCGCTCCAGCGTCTGGATCTCGCCGGCCTCCCACCTGGCCTGGCTCGTCTCTCCCGCGGCGGCCAGCGCGGCCGCCAGGTAGATCCGGGTTTCCAGATCAACCGGGTTGCGCGCGCTGGCTTCGCGCAAGTTGATCAGCGCCTGCTCGACGTCGTTCAGGAAGAGATAGGCGCGGCCGAGAAGCAGGTAGTACAGGTAGCCGCCGTCCGGTTCGAGCCGCATCGCCGTGCGCAGCAGCGGAATCGACTGCGCCGGCTGCCCGATATACGTATGGATGCCGCCCATCAGTGCATAGGCGTCGGCAAAGGACCGGTTCAGCTCGATCGCCCGTTGCAGCGACCGGATTGCGTCGTCGTGGCGACGGCTCTGAACATGCACGAACCCGATTGCCCAGTGCACTTCGGGGATGTCCGGGTCGATCTGCCGGGCCGTCTCGGCGAGTTCCATCGCCCTGGCAAGCGGCTTTGAGGCGTCACGCGACGGCTGCAGCCGCGTGTCGATCGCGTACGTCATCGCGAGACCTGCGTACGCGCGCGCGAAGCTCGGGTCCAGATCGATCGCCTTGCGATAGAAGGCGCGGGCCTGTTCGTTTTCAGCCGCGCGCCGCACCAGGAACAGAGACTGGCCGCGCAGGAAGTTGTCGTATGCGGCCAGGCTGCGCGTATAGCGCTTCGAAAGCTGCCGCTTCGTCGCCTCGGCCAGTTTCAGCGGCAACTGTTCGGTGAGCCGGCGCGTGATGTCGTCCTGAACCGTGAAGAGATCGCCGAACGGCCGCTCGAATCGCTCCGACCACAGTTGCTGGTGGGTTGCGGTGTCGAGCAAATGCACGTTGACGCGCAGCGTTTCCGCGTCGCGCTGCACGCTGCCCGAGACCACGTAACGGGCTGCCGGCGCCTTGTGGGTCGCGGACGCCAGCGCGGACGCCCTGATCACGCGCAGACCGGGCAGCCGCGCGAGATCGGTCATCAGATTGTCGCTGATGCCGCGCGCCAGGTAGGCCTGATCGGCCGCGGCGCCGATCGGCTCGAATGGCGTGACCGTGACGCTGAGACCATCGGCCTCGCGGTTGACATCGGTCGCGGCCGTTTGCGGAACCAGCGCCGGCCGGAACATCGCGTGGTACGCGTAGACGGCCGACAGCAGGGCGAGCGCAATGGCCACGAACAGCGCCGGCACAAAGAACGGATGCCGCGACGGCGCGGGAGCCGGCGGCGGCAATTCGCCGCTGGCCGCGCCGACTTCGTGACCGCTGACGGGCGCGATCAGCCGGTAGCCCCGCTTGGAGATGGTCTCGATGTACGACGGCGCGCGCGGGTTGTCGCCCAGCGCCCGGCGCAATTTGATGATCGCCTGGGTCAGCGCCTCCTCGCCGACGACGACGTCCGGCCACACCGCAGCGAGAAGCTCGTCGCGGCTGACGACACCACCGGGGCGGCCGGCCAGCACCGTCAGCACCTGCATGACCTTGGGCTCGACGCGCACGGTTTCCTGCGCGCGTTCGAGTTCGTTGGCGTCGGGATCGACCCGCCAGTCGCCTATCCGCAGCGGCGTTTGCACTGCCACATCGATGCCGATGGTCCGGGCAAGCATCTTGAGTGGTCCCCGATGCGCGAGCTAACTCGTTGATTCCTTGCGACAGTCTTTCCCTAGGAAAAGCGTAGCCGTTTCATCGGGCGCTTCGCCGGGCCGACAGGGTAAACCTCGCGCGCGAGGCGGTAAACGGCTCAACCCGAGGAGGCAAGGCAATGAAGAGGATGTTCGGCGTAGCGTTGACGGTCGTGGGTCTTCTGTGCGGGCTGGCGCCCGCCATGGCGCAGCAGTTCTTCGTCAAGCCGGTGGCGGAAAAGAAGATCCGCGAGTTGCCGCCGGGTCCGCTGTACTGGCGCATCGAGAACTTCCCCACGCTCGAACAGGCGCAGGCCGCGGCGGGACCGACGTCGCTCGCCGTCGCCGTCGCGGACAAGGTCTGGCTCTTCACGCTCGGCACCGGCGGCCAATCGACTCCCGGCGCGAGCAAGGTCGCGGAGATCGGTCCGGTGCCGCCGGTCAGCGCGTCCGAGTACCTGCTGCGCATCAATCACACCGGCGGACCGCCGGGCGCGAAGACTCCCGTGCACACCCATCCGGGATCGGAAGTCTTCTATGTGCTGAGCGGCAGGCTGGGACAGAAGACGCCGAATGGCGTGCACGAGGCCGAGGCCGGCCACTCGATGAACGGGCAAACCGCCGACACGCCGATGGAAGTGTTCAGCAGCGGGGCGACCGAACTGAACGCGCTGGTGATGTTCGTGGTCGACGCGACGAAACCGTTTTCGTCGCACGCATCGATCAAGTAGTCGATGCGACGTGCCGGCGCGCGGCTGCCGGCCCGCGCTGCCGACGAAAGTTCAACCGCCTGCCTTCGCAAGCTTCGCGCGCAATCGCTGCGCGGTCTTCTCGACGCCGACGATGAAGCGGTTGTGCTTGCCGCGCGCGACCTCCTCGACCGCGTCGCATACACACGGCACTCGCCGCCCATGAAGTTGATCGTGCGGTGGGCCAGAACGTGCCGGATTCGAGCGCACCGCACTGCGCGGCCGAGAAATCCCTTCGCGTACAGGCCGGGGACGCCGAACCTCGCTGCGAAGTCGGGGCTCGACTTGTCAAGCAGCCGACTGGCGCGCACAATGCGTTGCAATTGCAACGCATCACAATGCCCGAGGTCCTCGATGAAAACCGCCAACTTCCCGTCGCTGCGCGTCGATCCCAAACTGCGCAAGGCCGCTGAAGACGTTCTGGAGAACGGTGAAAGCCTGTCCGGGTTCGTCGAGGAATCAATCCGGGTCAACGTTGAGCGCCGCCGGGCGCAGCGTGAATTCATTGCCCGCGGGCTCGCGGCGCGCGATAGCGCGCTCCGCACTGGCCACTATGTCTCTTCCGACACCGTCGTGCGAGGCCTGGAGAAAATGCTCGCCGCCGCGAGATCGAAAGCGAAGGTGCGGTCGCGCGCATGAAGTATCGAGTCCGCTTCACCAAGGAAGCGCAAGCGGATCTGTTCCGGCTGTATGAGTTCATTCTGACGCGAGATGAAACTGACTGGGCTGTGGCCGAGCGGGCGCTCGAGGCGATCCGGATCGGGATACAAGCGCTGGAATCGCTTCCGTTCACGTGCAGAAAGGCAGCCTCCGACAATCCGTTCCTGCGCGAACTGGTGATCCAGTTCGGGTCGGCGGGCTATGTAGCCCTGTTCGAAATCGACGACGAGAGGACGGTTACGGTGCTGGCCGTCCGGCATCAGAGAGAGGACGATTACCTTTGACTGCGCGTGTCGGTAATGCCCGGGCCAGCCACTGGCGAAGGTTGCATTCCGACTCGAAACCGGGCATGCGCCCAGTAATCGCCCATGGCCGGACGCGAAATCTTCAACGCCCACCCATCCACAGACGGCTCGCTGGATTCAGCCGAACCCAATCAACCGCACCTCGCTGCGCAACCGTGCGCCGCTCACGCGCCCGCCTTCGCGAGCTTCGCGCGCAATCGCTGCGCGGTCTTCTCGACGCCGACGATGAAGCGGTTGTGCTTGCCGCGCGCGACTTCCTCGACCGCGTCGCGCACGGTGAAGTCGAACGACACCGCATTGCCTTCGACCTTCGCCAGCGTGACGGTGATCTCGACCCACATGCCGAGCAGCGTGGCGCCGACGTGGTCGAGTTCGACCCGCGTGCCGACGGTGTCCTTGCCGGGATCCAGGTGCTCCTTGACCAGGTCGCGGCAGGCAAACTCGACGTCGTAGAGCATCAGCGGCGTCGCGTACACGCGGCAGTCGTCACCCATGAAGCTGATCGTGCGGTCGCGGTCGACGGTGATGCGGCGGGTCAGGGTCAGTCCGGGTTTCAGTGTTTCGCTCATCGTGGATCCTCGTGGATGGCTGCCTGCGTGGCGGCACTCAGGCGCGCCTCGGCATAGTGGACCAGCGCGCTGGTGGCGCGCGCGCAGTTGCGGAAGATACAGACGCCCTGATCCATCAGGCGCGCGGCCATCGCGTCGTAGAGCCGGCCGGCATCGATCACGCCGATGATCGGCTTGTCATTGCGGGCGGCGAGCGGCGGCATCAGGGCGACCGTGCTCGCCGGGTCGTTGATGTCGAAGCCCGGACGCAGCTTGCTCGTTTCGAGCGCGCGCACCGCCGGCGCGGTCGGGTCGAGCGCGACCACCACCGCGTCGATGTTCGGGTCCTGCAGGAACGCCTCGGCGATCTGCAGGTGCGCTTCGTCGTCGGCGCCCGGATTGATGTCGATCGGGTTGCTGACCTCGACCAGCGTATCGAGCCGCTTGGCCTTCAGGATTTCGTTCAGCCGTTCGATCGTGGCGGGCTCGAGCGCGCCCATTTCCATCGAAAAGCTGCCCACGTCGATCGAGTCGGCCATGCTGACCGCTTCGAATCCCGCGCCGCTGATCGCGCCGAGCCGCCTGCCGCCGAACTTCTTCCCGTGCAGCGCGCCGGCGATGTAGAAGAGATCGTCGAACGTCGTGACGTCCGGCGCGACCACCGCGCCGGCGTGGCGCACGACCGATTCGAACAGCGCGTAGCCGCCCGCGATCGACGCCGTATGCCCCAGCGCGCCGCCCACGCCCGGCGCCGTGCGTCCGGCCTTGTAGACGACCACGTCCTTGCCGTTGCGCACGGCTTTACGCACCGCGCGCGCGAAGTCCAGCCCGTCGAGATCCCTGAACCCCTCGATGTAGATGCCGATCGTCTCGATCTCCGGACGGTCGGCGAAATACGCGAGCAGGTCGCCGTGCGTCAGATCGGTCTGGTTGCCCATCGCCAGCATGTAGCGCGGATCGAGCCACGGGTTGTGCGACAGCCGCGTGATCATGAAGGCTCCGCTCTGGCTCAGCATCACCGCGGTGCGCTGTGGCTTCTTCTGCGGCTTCGGCAGACGCTCCAGCGGAATGAACCACGAGTCGTACGAGCCCGGATGCGACACGACGCCAAGGCAATTTGCGCCGAGAAAGATCGGCCCGCCGCCCGCCTTGCCGTGCGCGGCGTTGATCCGCGCCGCCATCGCCGCGGCCGGCTCGCGGCTCTTCCTCGTTTCGCCCAGTCCGCCCGGGATCAGCATCACCGCGTCGACCTTGTCGGTGTCGATGATCTCGTCGACGAGGCCATAGACGGCGTCGGCGTTGACGGCGACGATCAGCAGATCCAGCTTGCGGTCGAGCGCGCGCAGGCTCTCGGCGCAGCGCACGCCGTCGATCTCGGTTTCTCCCGGGCGGATGATCGTGATCCGCTCCTTCGGATAGCCGCTGCCCATCAGGTTGCGCAGGATGATGCGCGCGAAGTTCATGCCGGTTGCCGACACGCCGATGATGCCGAGCGACTGCGGGTGCAGCAGCTTGTCGATCTTGCCGATCGGGCGCCGCAGCGGACGCGCGACCGGCGCGTCGATCGAGCACTGCGCCGCGGCCACCGTCAATGCGTCTCCGATGCGGACCGGATCCAGCTCGATCCGGCCCAGCGCGAACCGAGCGCCCGGCGCGCCCGCCGGATGCGCTTGCGCGAGCGCCAGCAGCGCGCCGAAGCAGGACTCGAGCTGCTCGTCGGCACGCGCGCCGCTCGCGACGAGCTTCTGATACGCGATCGTGCGCCGGAACAGGCGCAGGAAATCGGCCGCGTCGGTCAGTTCCGCGGCGGCGTGGACAGCGCCTCGATCACGCTGGAAGTTGCGCTGGTCCAGGCGAGCATCGGTCCCTCCGCCTCCCGCCGAGAGCACGAGCCCGAATTCGCGCGTGTTCTCGAGACTGATGCGCAGTTCCATCGCGGCCGGCGCGCGCACCGCGCCGGCGTCGAACGCGATCCCGAGGGCCGCGAGCAGCGAAGCGACCTCGCCCGACGCAAGCGCTGTTCGCCCGTCGCCCGCCGCGCGCTCCAGGATCGCGGTGGCCTGCGCGATGTCCGGCGGCCGGGCAGGACTCACGAAAGTGCACCCTGCGCGGCGAGACCCAACCGTCCGGCCTTCTGCGCGAGC